>JAISBN010000052.1 GCA_031266175.1 Treponema sp.
TGGTCCCCACCGGGTGGGTACCGTAATCCGCATGGCCGCTTCCCACATCGTATGAGTTAACCTTATACCATGCCACATCCCCAACGCTGTTACTCCCCGCCCATTTGTATGCGAAAGACCCGATATCCGAAGGCGTCCCCCCGCCCCGGGCCGCGTACTCCCACTCCGCCTCCGTGGGCAGCCGGTAGCCGTTGGCCCCCGGCTTCATCACCGCCTTGTCCGCGTCCGTATTGGTTCCGGGGTCATTCGTGGAAATCCTCAGTATCGTGGTATAGGTCGTATCGGTGTAATACACCGGCGTTTTACCGGCCATCTGGCTGTAGGCGTTGCACCATACAATCGCGTCCCGCCAATTTATAGTCGTTACCGGTTCGGTTTTTGCCGCGGCGGTGGGGGGATACCCGTCTGTCCCGTCATTCCCCTCGCGGCCCTGATTGGCAAAGGTATATCCGTTACCGGCCGCCCAGGTTTTTACCTCGTACCATAACTCGTAGGTCGTCTCGTACTTCGCTATGGAAAAGGGACTTAACGTTACATTCCGCCCATAAATAAACACCCCCTTTTCATTATCATTGACGGTTGCGGGATCGCAGTAATACGCGGTGTTCCCGTCGATGGGGACGGAATCGGAATTCGCCTGTACCGTTGTCCGGTATTGCGCCGGGGTGGTAAAAGTATCGCCCCCGCCGTTATCGTTGTTCCCGCCGTCCTTGTTCTTGTACAGGGGGGCTACCGCTTCCTTCATCCAGGGGTTCTCGCAGCCCGCTACCGCCGCCGTCAATACCAGCGCGCCTAAAAGTTTCTTCAGCATACGATAGTCCTTTGCGTTTAAGAATTTAACCACGGACCCACACGGACAGAACGGACAAAAGCCAAGGAATTGAAACAACAGGTCCGTGTTTGTCCATGAGGTCCGTGGTTTTCTTCCTTCCTCCTTACGGTATCACCGCCGACAGGATAGGGCCGAAGGGGCCTTTGCCTTCCTCACCGCCCGAGGGGGTTTCGTACTGGAGGCAGAAGTACACCGTGTTGCCGCTCTCCCCCTCAAGGTCAAAGAGGATGTCCTTCTTCCGGGTAAACACCGAATAGGTAAATTCCCTGCCCGTCTTGGGCGGTTTGGTAAAGCGGACGGGGTATTTTTCGCTCGGCGGGCCGCTGAAGCCTACATGGACGCGCACCCCGTAGTCGCTCCTGGGGTCGGGCAGGGAACCGGCCACGGGCCGGATCTTTACCAGCCTTACCATGTGGACGCCGGGAAAGGTCAGGTCCGCCTCCACCTGGTTCACCGGCCTGGGGATGCGGGTCGGCGTGTCGTCGATGGGCGCGATGCCCATGTTTGCCAGGTGCTCCGCCGTAACGATGTCCGGGAAGCCCCGGAACCACACCTGGATAAACCGGGACAGGACCGGCTTGCTCCGCTTGTAAGCCGCCTTCATGGCCGCGGTATCCGCCGTGGTGTGGAGCTTTGTGGTGCGGGAGTACCCCGTAAACCAGTCGGCGTAGGCGTCGGTAAGGAGGGTCCGCTCCGCCAGGGGGATGTGGGTCCACCCCGGGTCCGCGCCGCCGCACATCAGCGCCACATACTGGGTGATGTTCTTGAAGAAGCGGTCATATGCGGGACCGCACGAGGGGATAAGTGGTTTACCCATACATAAGCTCCTTTTGAAAAGCGGCAGTTTCGCCGCTTTTACCTGTTTTATAAGCCCGTTCAGCCAGGTGAACGGCCTGTTTAGCCGGCTCAACGCTTTGTACCGCCGGATGAACGCCCTGTGCAGCCGGATAAGCGCTCCGTTTATCCGGATGGATGCTCCATCCATCTGGATGGATGGCCTGTTTAGCTAGATGGATGCTCCATCCATCTAGATGGATGGTCCGTTTAGCTGGATGGATGCTCCGTATATCCCGTCGACTGCCCCGTTCCGCCATGGCGCGGAGGCCGGGAGACAGCGGAATACCGTACAATGCGGGCTTGTTTGCGGAGAAATGTAGATATATGCTATAAAACAACAGTGAACAGCAGTGTTTATCAGGAAATGTTACTAAACCGCACCAAATGGGGGGGGGGGGGGGTAAATGCAGTGTTTTCTACGATACCGCAAGGAATGTGCCGGGAATCGGCATCCAAGGTAAAGCCTAAAGGCTTTACCACGATTCCCGGCATGGTTACAGCGCCCTCCATGGCGCCTAAAGCAGGAATCACCATCCATGGTGATTTTTGGGTCTTGCGCTGTTCTTTGCGCAATCGCCGTTGTGTTCATTGCCCTGTCAGTATCACCCCGGTTAGGCGCTTTTGTCAACTGCCAAAAATCCAGCATCCATGCTGGATTTTTGGCTTGTAGTTTACCTGCGGTAAACTACAGCCCTGCCCGCCTGGCGGCGGGCAGGCAATGGTTACAGCGCCTTCCATGGCGCCTAAAGCAGGAACCGCCATCCATGGCGGATTTTTTAGCTGTCGGCTTAAATTTTTTCTTTAAGGATATCGTTGATGTGCTGTTCGCTTACCTGCGTAACGGCGGCTATGGTTTTGACATCCAGGCCTTTTTTACCCATTTCAAGGATGATTTTTCTTGTGGCCCTCAATTCGCCTTCCTTCTGGCCTTCTTCGCGGCCTTCCTCCCGGCCTTTCTCGATACCTTCCTGCAGACCTCTCTGGTGAGCGCCGTTCATTCGGGAATAGTCGTCCCGCTGGGTCTTTAGCCGGGCTTCGTAGATCATCCGGTTCGCCTCGTCTTCGCTCATCACCTGTAGTTTGCAGTACGCCTCGTGTATCATGGGGTTCTTTTCCGCTATCATCTTAAACTCCTCTTCCGTCTCCGCCTTTAAAAAACGCAGCCAATCTATTAGCCTGCCTTCCCCGTCCGGCGGCAGCCGCTCCAGGTTCAGTACGTGGATCTCCATCAGATCGTTAAAGGGAAAATGCTCTTCCTTTTCCAGCATTTGGAATACCGTATGGCACCGCGCGGATTCGGGGATAAAGTCGTAATCCGTGATGACGATGGAAACGGCCTGTTTGAGATCGGTATAGTGTTCTCCCCTCCCTATCTGTTCGGTGACCATGTTCGACAGGTAGTAGCTTATCCGGGAGCGCATTTCCGGTATGTCGGAAACCTGTATTTCTATATCCAGGGACCTTCCGCTGCCGGTACGCAGTTTTACGTCCAGGATTTCCAGCTTGTCGCCGCTGAATTCCCGCTTGAGCTGGGGGTCCGTGATGGTTAATTCCTCGAATTCCTCGTCGGCGAGTCCGGGGAGGACGGCCTTCAAGAAATCCGCCAGGATATTTTTACTGCGCTGGTCGCCGAACAGGAGTTTAAAGGCAAAGTCAATCTTTGGCAGCATGAGGTTCATGGTTGAAAGTATACCACAAAGGCCCAAAATCCGCCATCCAAGGTAAAGCCCTTGCCAAGATGCCCGTTATGGTGTCATATACAGGTATGGAGGCTTTTTACTCCCGGGGACTGCGTTTTTCCTGCCGGCGCTGCTCAGACTGCTGCCGCCATGAGCCGGGGGTCGTTTTTCTGTCCGGTAACGATGTCCGGCTTCTAGCGGAAGAAGTAAAAATGAAGTACACTGATATTGTGGAGAATTATTGCCGGTGGGTCCCCGTACCCGGCGGAGACGAACAGCTTTCCCTGAAGGAAAAGTCCAATTTTGACTGCATATTCTGGGACCGGGGCTGTACCGTATATAAAAGCCGTCCGCTCCAGTGCAGAACCTTTCCGTTCTGGGAATCAACGGTCTTTTCACGGCAGACCTGGGAAAGCCTTGCCTGCCCCGGAGCCGGGAAAGGGGAGCTCCGCAGCGGGGACTATATAACAGCCTGCCTTGAACAGCGAAAGGCAGAGCCGGTTCTGCAAAGGCGGCCCTAGTGCGGATACATTTTTGGGGGGTCCGCGGTTCCCTGCCCGCTCCGCAGCTTCCCTCCCAGCTGAAAAGTAAAATTTCCGCCGTTCTGGAACGCCTGACGCCGGAGGACATTAAAACTCCGGAAAACCGGGAACGTTTTCTGTCAAACCTTCCGCCCTGGCTCTTCGGTACCGTGGGGGGCAACACTCCCTGCGTTACCGTTTCCTCCGAATCCCTGGGGGACATAATCATCTTTGACGCCGGGTCGGGGCTTCGGGAATACGGCATTGTCATATCCAGGGAAACTCCCAAACGGGACCGTTTTCATATCTTCTTTTCCCATTTTCACTGGGATCATCTCCAGGGACTGCCCTTTTTTAACCCCGCCTATGATCCCTCGGTGACGGTGAATTTCTATTCGCCCATGAAAAACATGGAAACCGCCCTCCACGGCCAGATGACCAGCCCCTATTTTCCCGTCCATATGGAGTCCATGGGTTCAAAAAAGCGTTTTCACCAGCTGACCGAACCGGTACAATTTGAAGGCCTCACGGTTTATTATAAAAAAATGAACCACCCCGGGGATTCCTATTCCTACAAGGTTACCGAAAAGGAGCGGAGTTTTATCTTTGCCACCGATACGGAGCTGTCCACCAGCGATTTCCAGAAAACGGAAGAAAATTCCCGGTATTTTGAAAACGCCGACTGCATTGTCCTTGATTCCCAGTATACCCTGGGGGAGGCTATCGAGAAATACAACTGGGGCCACAGCGCCTTCAGCCTGGCGGCGGATTTTGCCGCCAACTGGGGCATTAAACGGCTTATCCTGTTTCATCACGATCCGACCTATGACGACCGGAAGCTGTTTAACATTCTCCAGTCCGCCCGGTGGTACACGGAACGGATGGGTATCAGGGGAATTGAAATTTCCCTGGCCATGGAAGGGATGGAAATAGAGATATAATGGAAACCGGGGGCTTTTTAAAACTGGAGGAACTGCTGACGATTTTTCCCCTGCTTAAAAACCGGGAAGGCCGTTTAGCCGTCCCCGAGTACGCGGTACTGAACCATATCGAAAAGATCCTGTATGATCATCTCTCCGTCCAGGAAATCGAAAGCCGTTTGGAGAACCCGATTGAAACACCGTAAAAACCCCGCGGCGCTGCCGCCCCTCCGTCTTTTTTTTGTCCTTGTCAGCGGCCTGGTAGGGGGGATCCTGCTCCTGGCCGCCGGGGCGGTGGGAGCGGCGGCCTACTGCAACGCTCCCCCCGCTTTCCGGACCGCGGCGGAATTTCCGGGGATACAAACCGACGAATCCGGGGCGGTGCTCTTCGAGGTCCGGGAAGGGGAAAGCGCCTACAATGTGGGCCTGCGGCTGGAGCAGGCCGGATTCATAAAGACCCGTTATTTCTGGAATATCCTTGCCCGGCTGGACAGGGAATACCTGAAAGCCGGAACCTACCGTCTGTCCCTTCCCGCGTCCCAGACGGATATACGTTCCGCCCTGGTCGAAGGGAAACAGATACTGATCCGGGTTACCATCCCCGAGGGGATAACCCTTAAAAAAGCGGCGGCGATCCTGGAAGAAGCGGGAATTTGCGGCGCGGAGGAATTTCTGGCGGCCGCCTCCGACAGGGCAGTCATCGAAAGCTTTTCCATACCCAACGATACCATGGAAGGATACCTGTATCCCGAAACCTACTTTTTCCCCGCGCCCTATCCGGCGGACCGGGTGGTTAAAACCCTCGCGGATACCTTTTTTGACCGGGTCGCGGAAATTGCCCCGGAATCGAAAAAATTAAGCCCCCGGGAGCTGAACGAGGTTATTATCCTGGCGTCGATTGTGGAACGGGAATACCGGGTTCCCGACGAAGCTTCCATTATGGCGGGGGTTTTTTATAACCGCCTCGAAAAGCCCATGTCCCTGGAATCCTGCGCCACGGTGGAATACATCATCACCGAAATCCAGGGCAAACCCCATCCCAGGGTGCTCTACTACGCGGATATCGAGATCAGCCATCCCTATAATACCTATGTTATTTCCGGCCTGCCTCCGGGGCCCATTTCCCTGCCGGGGAAGACCGCCCTGGACGCGGCCTTCCATCCCGCGGATACGGATTATCTTTTCTTCCGCCTGGTGGACGAGGCCGCGGGAAGGCACTATTTTTCCAGGACCCTGGACGATCACATCAGGGCGGGGGCGCTTTTCGTGAAGGGCAGTTCCTGATTCATGGGCCGTATCAGCGAGGCTTCGATACAGCAGGTATTTGACAGGATCGACGCCGTAACGGTGGTGGAAGACTACCTCCGGCTGGAAAAAAAAAGCGGCCAGTACTGGGGTCGTTGTCCCTTTCACGCCGGGGGACAGGAAAAAACCCCGTCCTTTAAGGTGGACCCCGACAAAAAACTGTTTTACTGTTTCGGCTGCCAAAAGGGCGGATCCGTCATCAATTTTATCATGGAGATGGACAAACTCAGTTATCCCGAAGCTATTGAGGCCATGGCTAAACGTTTTTCCGTCCCCCTGGTCTATGAACAGGGCGCGGCGCCGGAAAACGGCGAACGGGAAGCCCGCCGGGAGGCACTGGCGGATCTGTACCGGCGGGTAACGGCGAGTTTTCATCATATCCTGATGAAAACTCCCGGCGGAGAAGCGGCAAAACGCTACGTTCTGGACAGGGGAATCAGCGTCCCGGTGATCGAACAGTTCCGCCTCGGTTTTGCCCCCGCGGACAGGTACTGGCTGTTCGGCTTTTTAAGCGGCAAGGGAGGTTTTTCCGGCGACTTTCTTGCCTCCTCGGGCCTCTTTTCCTCCCGTTATCCGAAGACGGCGTTTTTTTCCAACCGGTTGATGTTTCCCATCGCCGACAAGGGCGGACAGATCACTGCCTTTGGCGGAAGAATCCTGGAAGGGGAGGGTCCCAAGTACATCAACTCCCAGGAATCGGATCTGTTTAAAAAGGGCCGGACCCTCTTTGCCCTGGACATTGCCCTGCCGGAGATCCGGAACACCAGGGAAGTGTACCTGGCGGAAGGATACATGGACGTGATTGCCCTTCATCAGGCCGGAGTGGCCAACGCGGTGGCGCCCCTGGGCACGGCCTTTACCGGGGATCAGGCAAAGCTGCTCCGCCGCTGGGCCGAAAAGGTCAACCTGATGCTGGACAGCGACGAAGCGGGGCAGAACGCGGCCATAAAAGCGATTCTTTCCTGCAGAAAAAACGGCCTGGACTGTACCGTGGTTAGTTTTAGGGACTTTTTTAAGGGTGAAGCCGAAATCCCCAAGGATCCGGCGGAAATTTTACACAAATTCGGCGCGGAAACATTGAAAAAAAGCGCCCGCTGTTGTATACTTGATCTTACTTATGTTATATCCCGGGGTATGGCTCTTAAGGAAGAAAAGTCACAGGCGGTGGCTTTTTTGTTTCCCTACCTGGATGCCCTGGATTCGGAAGTAACCCGGGACGTTTCCATAGGGATTATCGCGGACGCCTTTGGGGTAGAACGCGGGGCGGTTCTGGACGATTACAGGGCTTTGAGCCGGTCTTCTTCCGGGGTTTCGAAACAGGCGGAGCCGGCCGCCGGAACGGAAAAACCGCCCTTCCATCCGGCGGATGAAATCTATCTGCTGGCGGCGGTCTTTGTGAATCCGGGTTTTTTTAAAGCGCTTCGTTCAGGCCTGGCGCTGGAAGACCTGGAAGACCGGCATGCCCGGGAACTGTATATTTTTTTGGAAGAATGGTACCGGCGAAGCGGCGGGGAAGTCCAGGCCGGTACGGCGGGGGAACTCCTGGAAGCGGTTCCCGGCGGGGATGTGCGGAATTTTATCATGCGCCAGGGAGCTTTGGGGGCTTTTGCCCATCCCGAAAAACTGCTCGCGGACGGCATGAGAAGGGTAAGGAGTAAGGTTCTTGAACGAAAACGGAGAGCAATTATCCGGGAATTGCGAAATCCTTCCCTCGAAGCCGTTATGCAGGGTGATTTACTTGCTGAAAAAATCCATATTGATACCGAACTAACCAAATTAAAGGAAGAGCCGGTCCTTGTAGTGTCCGGCAGCTCCCGGCAGAATTCATGAGGAAACCAGGGAATGAGCGAAAAAACCGCGTCTACCATTCATAAATCAAAGGGATCCAGGGTTCTGTCAAAGCAGAAAGCCCAAAAACCGGAAAGCCTCCGCCAGTTCCAGCCCGAGGGGAATCCCCCCGACGTGTCCACGGATCCTACGGTGCTGAAGCTTATCGAATATGCCCGGGAAAAGAAGATCCTTTCCTACGACGAACTGCAGGATTTTCTTCCCGACTATATCGCCAATACCGATAAAATCGAACAGGTCCTGGTTTTGCTGGAGGCAAACCATGTCCAGCTGATTGAGGAGGAAAGTCCGGAAGACGACGAGGGGAAGGATGGCCGTAAAAGCGCCGAGGGTGAGAAAAAACGGCTGGTCTACAACGAAAAAGAATCCTCCGCGGACGATCCGATCCGGCTGTACCTTAGGGAAATCGGCAAGGAGAGCCTTTTAACCGCCGACCAGGAAGTGGAACTCTCCAAACAAATGGAAGACGGGGAAAATATCATCAAGGGGGTCATTAAAAATTCCGGAATGATCATTCCGGAATTTTACCATATCGCCCAGCGGGCCTTTTCCAAAAAAGACCCCCGGGAATTGTCCCTTTCCAAAAAAGAAATTACCGAATACATGACCGAACGCCGCCGGCTTAACCAGTTTTACAAGGATACCCTGCGCCTGGTGGGGGCGGATCTGCGGAACTATATCGAGGTCAAGCGCCGGCTGATTTCCCGGGGTTCCGATATCTACGAAGACAGGGAGCTGGCCGGGCTCCGCAAAAAGATCCTGGGGGTGGTGGAAAACAGCGAAATCCACCCGGAAGAAATCAGCGGCTTTTCCGAAAAATTCGTCCAGGCCGCCAAAAAGATAAAGCGCTGTAAAAAAGAACAGGAACGCATAGAAAAACGGCTGCGGGTGGGATCCCTGCGGGAACTGCGGGCCCTGGGCCGGGGCCTTACCGTTAAAGAGGAACGGGAAGTACTGGAAGAGGAACTGGGCCTTTCCTCCGACGAAATAAAGGAACTGATCCGCCATATCCAGGTAACGGAAAAGAAGCTCCGCCAGATGGAGGCGGAATTTGAGGAATCCATCGACAACATCAACCAGATGGCCAGGGAAATTAACCGGGGCCGGGTGATGATGAAGAACGCCAAGGACAAACTTATCAAGGCCAACCTGCGGCTGGTGGTTTCCATTGCCAAAAAGTACACCAACCGGGGGCTTCATTTCTTCGACCTGGTCCAGGAGGGAAACATCGGCCTTATCAAGGCAGTGGAAAAATTTGAATACCGCAAGGGGTATAAATTTTCCACCTACGCTACCTGGTGGATCAGGCAGGCCATTACCCGGTCTATTTCCGACCAGGCCCGGACCATCCGGGTGCCGGTCCACATGATCGAGCAGATCAACAAGGTGGTCCGGGAATCCCGCCAGCTGATGCAGGTTCTGGGCCGGGAACCCACGGACGAAGAAATTGCCGAACGTCTGGGCTGGACCACGCTGCGGGTTAAATCCGTCAAAAACGTCGCCCGGGAACCGATAAGCCTGGAAACCCCCATCGGCGAGGAGGAAGATTCCCTTCTGGGGGACTTTATCGAAGACAAGGACGTGGAAAATCCCGCCAACCAGACAGCCTTTACCCTGCTCCAGGAGCAGCTTTCCGGGGTCCTTTCCACCCTGCCGGCCCGGGAACAGGAAGTGCTCAAGATGCGTTTCGGCCTGGACGACGGTTATTCCCTGACCCTGGAAGAGGTGGGCCTTTATTTTAACGTTACCCGGGAACGGATACGGCAAATCGAGGCAAAAGCCCTGCGCCGCCTGCGGCATCCCATCAGGAGCCGCAGGCTCAAAGATTATCTGGACCACTAAAAGTTGTTGTTCCACATTAACGTAAAGAGGTAAGCTATGGTAATGGAAGAGGTATTTGACAAGCTTAGAACACTGCAGGATATCCTGTCGGATAAGATAAAACTTGAACATGAGGTGGAAGAGATTCCCAAAATCCTGGTAACCCAGGAAGAGCTTCTTGCCAGGCTTAAAAAAACCTTTATCGAAAAAAGCCTGGAATACGAAAAATACCGCAGCTCCGAAACGGAATACCGGGAACTGCTGGAAGAAGCGGTATCCATGCGGGAAAAATCGGAAAAAAACATGGACGCCGTCAATACCCAGCGGGAATACGAGGCTCTGGACAAGGAAATCCGGGACGCGGCGGAAAGGGAACAGCAGTACCGGAAGGAGCTTCAGCGGGAAGAACGGATGCTGGCGGACCTGGACGAACAGATCAAGCAGACGACCGCCCTTATTGATCAACAGGAAAAGGAGATGGCGGAACGGCGGCAGGGCATCGAAATGGAAATTGCGGAGAAAAAGGCCCAAATCGCCGGGCTGGAAGAAGAAGAACAGAACCTGATCCCCGGCCTTGACCCGGAGGTGCTCTTTAAATTCGAGCGGATTATCAGGAACAAAATGGGCCGGGGTATTGTCGCCATCAAGGGCGGGGTATGCATGGGCTGCCATATGGTCCTTCCCGTCCAGTTTGCCAATCTTGTCCACCAGGGGGAAGAAATCGTTTTTTGTCCCTACTGTTCCCGGATCCTGTTCCATGAAGAGACCGGCGAGGACGGGGAAGATTTCTTTGACACCGAAGACACCGGAAGCCTGGCGGACCTTGATGACATGGAAGAAGATGAATATGATGAAGACGAGGAGGAGGAGGAAAGTTCCGGAATAGAATACGAGGAATAAAATTAAGAGGTGTCCAAAACCCGCCGGTTTTAAAAAACCTCCGGGGTTTTTATTTGTTTTACAAGCGATGAACCATGCCGCCGCGGTTTTTAAAGATTTGCCGACGCTCATCTTTAAAAATTCGAGGAAAGTCCGGACTCCGCAGGGCACGGCGCCGGGTAACCCCCGGGCGGAAAGCGTAACAAGTCCCCGGTAACGGGGATAAAAAGCTTTTCGACAGAAAGCGCAACAGAAAGGATACCGCTTTGTACCTGCAGGTAAAATGTTGCGCCTAAAGGCGCAGCTTGAACCCGAAGGCGGAAAGTCAGGGTGAAATGGCGGGGTAAGAGCCCACCGCGCCGGCGGCAACGCCGGCGGCAAACAATTCGGTTCGGCCGGCAGGGCAGGGTTTGCGCAGCAAAACTTGCCATAATCGGCTGGGCCGGATTATGGCAAGCCTCGCCGGGAGCAAAGTCAAGCAAGTGCGCGGCTTGTACCTAACGGTACAAGCTTTTATACCAAAAGGTGAAATCACACCCAATGGTGTAAGCCGGCGGCCCGCCGGTCAAGCACGGGTAGACTGCACGGAGACGGCCGGTAACGGCCGTCCCAGACAGATGGCGGTTATGGCACGCCCCAGGGCGTGCCAAAAACAGAATCCGGCTTATGGTTCATCGCTTTTTTTACCGGGCATGACACTATAACATACATCAACCTGCCGCTGGTATACGGCTGGAGCGGCTTTTGCTTTATTGACTTTTTATCATAAACAGTATTAAATCTCAAACAGGATGATCAAGCCCCAAAACCGGTCCGAAATCAGCATGGATGTTCTTAAAAGGCAGGTTTTTAGGGGACTTGCGATCCTTGCGGCGCTGGCCGGGGTGTTTTTTCTGTTTCAGCCGCGGATCCGGGAAGCGGGGGCAAAAAAAAACCTGCTGGAATTCTGGACGGCCGGATCCTACGGCGAGGTCTATGAAAAAAGCCGGGAAGGGCTGGCAAAAAATCCCCTGGATTCTTTTTTTCTGACGATGAACGGTTTTAGCTCCTACCAGCTTGCCCTGACCCAGATCAGCGGGACGGGATCGCTGGTTTATATTGACGAATGTATCTGGTCCCTGCGGAAGGTTTTGTTGGGGAAAAACGCGGATAAGGACGGCCGGATACGTTATGTTCTGGGCAAGGCCTACTATCTTAAAGGGCCTGAATACGCGGATCTGGCGGTACGGTACCTGGAAGAGGCAAAAACCGCCCTGTACGACGCGGGAGATTTGGGGGAATATCTGGGGCTGGCCTATTCGGCGCTTAAGGATTACCGGAAAAGCATAGAGGCCTTAACCGCTTCCCTGAATCCCCGGGACGAGGGAGCCGATTCGGATCTGCTCCTTTTATACATAGCCCAGTCCTACATGGGGCTTGAAGACTGGGACGCGGCCAGGGCCTATTTAAAACGCTGCGCGGAACAGTCCAGAGACACGGACATCGTTGTTAAATCGACCATTTTGCTGGGTAAGGTGCTGTACAATTCCGGGGATTCGGACGGCGCCCTGGCGGCCCTTGAATCGGTCCTGGAAACCGGGGGTGAGAATGCGGAAGCTTCCTTTGAAATCGGAGAGATCTACGCGTCCCGGGGGGATACCATCAGGGCGCGGGCCGCGTGGCGCAGGGCCAACAGGGCCGATCGGAACTACGCGCCGGTCTGGTCCCGGCTTGATACTATATAGGCGTTTGGAGGATTTATGTTCGGATTAAAATCATCTGATATAGGGATTGATTTGGGGACCTGTAATACCCTTATTTATATCCGGGGCAAGGGCATTGTTATCAATGAACCTTCGGTAGTGGCGGTTGAACGGGGGACAAAAAAAGTTATGGCCGTGGGCGAAGACGCCAAACGGATGCTTTATAAAACGCCGGGAAATATCATCGCTATCCGGCCCATGCGGGACGGGGTTATCGCGGACCTGGAATCCACGGAAAAGATGATCCGCTATTTTATTACCAAGATCCTGCCCCGGTACCGTTTTATCAAACCCCGGATGGTTATCGGAATTCCTTCCTGTATTACCGAAGTTGAAAAGCGGGCGGTGGAAGAAAGCGCCTACAAGGCCGGCGCCAGGGACGTAACGGTGATCGAAGAAAGCCTGGCCGCGGCCATCGGCGCCGATATACCGATTTTTGAACCCGCGGGCCACATGGTCTGCGACATCGGCGGGGGAACCACGGAGATTTCCGTTATTTCCCTGGGAGGCATGGTGGTGACCAACGCCATACGTCTGGGGGGCGACGAATTTGACGAGGCGATTATTAAGCATGTCCGGAGCGTCCACAACCTGATCATCGGGGAACAGACCGCCGAGCGGCTTAAAATAGAAATAGGCAACGCTTCCCCGGATAAAACCATCGAAAAGGTGGAAATCAAGGGAACCGACGCCATCACGGGCCTTCCCCGGCGGCTGGAAATAGATTCGGTAGAAGTCCGGGAAGCCTTAAAGGACCCGATAACGCAGATCATCGACGAAATAAAAGCGACCCTGGGGCAGACCCCGCCGGAACTGGCCGCGGATATTGTCGAACGGGGTATTGTCATGACCGGCGGCGGTTCCCTGCTCAAGGGCCTGCCCAAGCTGATCTCCAAGGAAACGGGGGTGCCGGTGATCCTTGCCGAACAGCCCCTGGACTGCGTTGCCCTGGGGGCGGGCAAGTATTTTGAATATGCCAAGGGTATCGACAACACCCGAAGCATTTACGACGGCCTTAACGGCTAGCCGCCGGATACGCGGATATGACCGGGGAAGATTTCAAAAAAAGAAGGCGCATCAATACCAACGCCTATGTTTTTATCGCCCTAAGCCTTATTTCGTTTTCAACCCTCCTTTTTTCCGCCCGCAGTTCCGTGGAGGACTTTAAGGATATGGGGCTTACCATGTATTCCGGGCTGCGGGGAAGCATCCACGGGCTTAGCTCCTTCATTTCCAGAACGGTTTTTTCCGTCCGGGAACTGGCAACCCTGAAACAGGCTTACGATTCCCTGACGGATCGCATAAGCCGCTATGAACAGCTGGAAAGGAACGCCGCCGATATACGGCAGGAAAATACCCGCCTTCGGGAACAGCTTGGTTTTTCCCGGACCCTTTCGTACCGTTACATTGCCGTGGAGATTATCGGCAGCGATCCGGATAACCTGTTTTCCGCCTTTGTAATCAACAAGGGAAAAAATGACGGGATAGAGAACAATATGCCGGTCATCGCCTACCAGAGTGGGCAGGCCGGCAGGGAAGGGCTGGACGGGGAAACAGGAGAAGTCCTGGTGGGCAAGGTGGTCCAGACCGCCCGGTTTGAAAGCCTGGTCATGCCCCTGTATGATTCCACCTCGTATATTTCTTCCCGGCTTAAGGATTCCAGGATTGAAGGCATTGTCGAAGGACAGGGCAGTCCCGAAGCCCCCTTGCTGCTGCGGTTCGTGCGCCGAACCAGGGAAGACATTGCCATCGGCGAACCGGTAGTTACCAGCGGCTTGGGACGGGTATTCCCGCCGGGAATAAAACTGGGCAGGGTAACCAGGGTACTTTACCAGGAAAACGATACCTCCATCGAAATCGAACTGGAAAGCAGCGTTGATTTCTCCAGGCTGGAGTATGTTTTTGTGATAGATCCCCGGTCTCCGGCAGAAAACGGGGAAAATCCGGAAAACGGAGGCGGAGGGAACTGAATGGCTAAACACGTTATCTGGGCCACCCTCTTTGCCACCGTCGCGGCGCTGCTACAGTCGGTGCTGCTCTACCGGATTAAGATTTACGGCGCGGTGCCGGATCTGTCCCTGGGGGTGCTGGTGTTCAGCGCCTATGTTAACGGAACCATGAACGGCCAGCTGACGGGTTTTTTTTCGGGCCTTTTTTATGATTTCCTGTCCGCGGCCCCTATGGGATTATACACCTTTATCAGGACCGTCGTCGGCGCTCTGACGGGACTTCTGCGGGGAACCTTTTTCCTTGATAAAGTGGTGCTCCCCATGATACTCTGCGCTTCCGCCACGATACTAAAAGCGCTTATGCTCTTTGTCCTGCACCTGCTTTTTGCCGGAGCGGTCCCATCGTATCCGTCCCTCTCTACCCCGGTTTTCTGGGTAGAACTGCTGCTCAATACCCTGACCGCCCCGTTCCTTTTCGGCCTGCTTAAACTGTTCGGACCTCTTTTGATGCGGGAGGGTACAAAATAATGTCTTCGTTATTCGGCAATGTTCCGGTAGAAAATACCGGTGAACGGCCTCCGGGGAGGATGCTGTTTCTGCAGATCCTCTTTATCGTCATATTTCTGTTATATGCCCTGCGGCTCTTTAATATGCAGATCGTCAGCGGCGAACAGTACCGGCAGCGTTCCCTGGATATAGCCAAAAGGACCACGGTGCTTCCCGCCCAGCGGGGTGAAATCTATGACAGAAATTTTACCGATCCGGTGGTGATAAACAACGACACCTTCGCGGTAACCATAACTCCCGCGGAAGTTCCCGAAGGGCAAATGCCCGATCTTATTACCAGGGTGGCCCGGCTCCTACAGGTTCCCAGAACGGTAATCGATGAAAAAATTCCCTCCCAGTATTACCGGCTGTATCAGCCCCTGGATATTGCCGCCAACGTGTCCTTTGAAACCATCGCGGTACTGGCGGAAAACCTGGATTCCCTGCCGGGTTTAAGCTGGCAGTCCAAACCCATACGGAATTACGGTGAAATCGGAAGCCTTTCCCATATCGTCGGGTATGTGGGCAATATCACCCGGGACGAACTGACCCAGCTTTATAACCAGGGTTACCAGCAGGGGGACGTGATAGGAAAGCTGGGTATCGAGCGGCAGTACGACGATATTTTACGGGGCAGAAACGGACAGGAAACACGAACCGTTGACGTCCGGGGCCAGCTGATCTCCCGGAGCCGGAATATCGTGCGGGAATCCCCGGCGATGGGGAAGAACCTGGTTTTGACCGTGGATAAATCCATCCAGCTGCTGGCGGAACAGGCCCTGGGCAGCCGGATGGGGGCGGTGGTGGTGATGAAACCGAACGGGGAAATCCTTGCCATGGTTTCCTATCCCTGGTACGACCCGGATCTGTTTAACCGGCCCACCATGTCGCAGGAATATTCCGCGCTGAGCAGGGATCCCAACAAACCCTTTTTAAACCGGGCAATCCAGTCCAGTTATCCTCCGGCGTCGACCTTTAAAATACTCATGACCACCGCTCTCCTGGCGGAAAATCTTATCAACCCGGAACTGAGGATCAACTGTACCGGGGGCATGGACTACGGAAGCCGGCTCTGGCGCTGCTGGGCCCGGGGGGGGCACGGCTGGGTTAACCTTCAGCAGGCCCTCGCGGTTTCCTGTGACATCTACTTCTGGGTTGCGGGCCGGGACAACGTGGGGGTGGATCGCATCATCCGTTATGCCAAAGCCTTTGGCTACGGGGAGATGACCGGCATCGACCTTCCCGGTGAAATAGACGGATCCATACCTACCCCCCAATGGAAGGAACGGGTTTTTCACGAGCGCTGGCTTGCGGGAGACACGATGAACATGTCCATCGGCCAGGGCTATACCCTGGTAACCCCCCTGCAGATTACCAATCTGGTGGCCACGGTGATCAACGACGGTATCGGCTACAAGCCCCACGTCCTTAAGGAAGTACGGGATCCCGTTTCCGGGGCCGTGGAACAGACCGTAATGCCGGAGATTATCCACAACATGCAGAACGAGGTCAGCCCCCGGGTTTTTGAAACGGTGCGGAACAATATGCGGACCGTGGTCACCCAAGGTTCCGCCCGGTATCCGGACAATATACGGACGGTGGAACTGGCGGGCAAGACAGGCACCGCCGAAGTGGGCCTGGCCGACCGCTGGCACTGCTGGTTTACCGCCTACGGCCCCTTTAATACCGCCAACCACGACGACCAGGTGATTGTAACGGTGCTGGTTGAAGCTTCCAATCCCTGGGACTGGTGGTCGCCCTACGCGACGGCGATCATCTTTCAGGGTATTTTTGCCGGCCAGACCTATGAAGAGGCGGTTCTGGCCCTCGGCCTCCAAAACCTTACCCCCATACAGGGGCGGCGTGAATGAGGCTGCGGGATCTTCTGGAAATAGATTTTCCGCTGCTGTTCGCCTCACTGCTTCTGACGGTTTTCGGCATTCTGTTCATCTATTCTTCCGGGTTAACGTCCTCCGGTACGGTGGATTCAAGCGAGTATACCCGGCAGATAGTCTGGGCCTCGGCGGGATTTGCCGCGGTTCTGGTCCTGTCCCTCCTTAACTACCGGCGGGTTTATGATTTCTCCCTGTATCTTTATGCCGGAACCATACTGCTGCTGCTCTATACCTGTTTTTTCGGGCGCATGGTTTCCGGCGCCAGGGCCTGGATAGGCATAGGAAGTTTCGGTATCCAGCCCTCGGAATTTGCCAAGATAACAACCATTCTTTTTCTGGCCCGCCACCTGGATTCAACCAGGCGCAGCCAAAACATGGTAAACCGCTTCGCGGTCTCCTGCGTTATCGTACTTATTCCCATGGCGATCATCCTGATGCAGCCCGACTTCGGAACCTCCCTGGTGTTTATTCCCATTCTGCTGGCCATGACCTTTGTGGGCGGCATATCCATGCGGTACATTGTTTTTCTGGGGGGCTGTATCATCTTAACCGGCATCATGATGGTGTTTCCCCTCTGGCAGGAAACTATCCTGCAGGGAGCCTACCCGGCGGTGATGATCCTGGTTAACGGCCGTTTTATTTTAATAAGCGTGCTGGCCCTGATGCTGGTCAGCGGCGTTGCCTATTTCGGATACACGCGGTACAGAAAACATTATTTTTACTGGATATGTTTTGCCGCTTTGATACTGATCCTTTCCCTGCTGGCTTCCTTTGTCTCGCACAAGGTGCTGAAAGACTACCAGATCATGCGGCTTATTGTCTTTCTTGATCCCAATGTGGATCCAAGGGGTTCGGGATGGCACATTATCCAGTCCATGACCGCCATAGGATCCGGGGGCTTCATGGGCAAGGGTTTTCTGCAGGGTACCCAAAGCCACTACCGCTTTCTTCCCCAGCAGAGTACGGATTTTATTTTCTCCATTTTTACCGAAGAATGGGGTTTTCTGGGAGGGCTTTTGATCTTTGCCCTTTTTCTTCTGATCTGTCTGCGGCTTGTCAAACTGATGAAAACCACCCCGAACGCCTTTGGCGCCTATATCTCCGCGGGACTTGCGGCCATATATTCATTTCATTTTCTTATCAATGTCGGTATGGCCATGGGGGTTATGCCCATTACGGGAATACCGCTGCTCTTTATGTCCTACGGAGGTTCCGCGCTTATCTCCGCCATGATAGGCGTGGGCCTTGCCATGAGCATCCATATCAGAAGGTTCCGGCGCTGATCCATGGTTCGTTTTATCGATCCTATAAGTCGTCTGGGCGCCCGCCTGCTGGAGGTGGAAAAACCGGCGCGCTACTCGGGAGGCGAATACGGCCTGCTCGCCAAAACCGGCGCGGACCTCTATGCCGCGGTGGTTTTTCCGGATCTCTATGAGCTGGGCATGTCCAACCAGGCTTTCCGCATTATCTACAACGGGCTTAACAGGATAGAGGGCATTTCCTGCGACCGGGCTTTCGCGCCGGCGCCGGATTTTGAAAAACTGCTGGAAGCGGAAGGCCTTGCCCTTTACGGCCTGGATACGGGAATACAGTTAAACGATACGGACCTGCTCCTTTTTACCCTGGGTTACGAACTGGGGATAAGCGGGGTATTGTCGGTGCTGGACCATTCCCGTCTTCCCCTCAGGGCGGCGGAGAGGGGAGGGGAGGACCCCATCGTGATTATGGGCGGCCCCTGCGTATCCAACCCGCTGCCCTACAGTTCCTTTGTCGACGCTTTCTGGATAGGCGAGGCGGAAGCGGGCTTTTTTGATCTGGCCCGGGAACTTTTGTCCCTGAAACGGAAGGGCGCTTCCAGAAGGGATCTTCTGGATCATATCACGGCCCATCCCCATATCTGGGCCCCGGGGAAGCGGGCCGTCCGCCGGGCGGTGGCCGCAGACTTCGGCAGGGAAAGCCGGCCCGCTTCCGTTTTTCCGGTACCGAGCATACGGACCGTGCAGCACCACGGGGCGCTTGAGATCATGCGGGGCTGCCCCAACGGCTGCCGTTTCTGCCACGCCGGTATATGGTACCGGCCCATGCGGCAGAAAAGGGCGGATCTTGTTATGGAGGAAGCGGAAGAGTTTATCCGGCGCGGCGGCTACCGGGAAATAAGCCTTTCCTCCCTTTCCAGCGGGGACTACCGGCATATTACCGGGCTGGTAACGGCTCTGAACAGCCGTTACCGCCGCAGGCATATTTCTTTTCAGCTTCCCTCGCTGCGAATATCCGGTTTTTCCCTGCCCCTTCTGGCGGAAATTTCCGAAATCCGGAAAAGCGGATTAACCTTTGCGGTGGAAACGCCGGGGGATATGGAACAGCTTTCGATCAACAAACAGGTCGCCTTCGAGGAAGTCGTTTCCATTATAGGGGAAGCAAAGAAATACGGCTGGAGGGGGATAAAATTCTATTTTATGATAGGCCTTCCCCCGGATCACGGAGGGGGCGAAGAACGGCGGATTGCCGACTTTATCCTTGAAGCCGGCAGAGCAGTGGGGTCCCATTTCCATATCACCGTGGGTACCTTTGTGCCAAAACCCCATACCCCTTACCAGCGTTCCCGCCAGCTTGGGGTGGAAGAAGCCTGGGAAAAACTCCGCCATATCCAGAGCGTCCTGAAACCCCGGGGACACAAGGTAAGCGTCCATAATCCCTTTATCAGCATGCTTGAGGGGATCATCGCCCGGGGGAATGAACAGGTGGGGGAAATCCTGGAAGAGGCCTACACAAGGGGATGCAGGCTTGACGCGTGGTCCGATTATATTTCCATTGATCTCTGGAAAAGCGTCCTGCTGGAACGATCGGCCCTGGCAGCCTCCCTCCTGGGGCAGCGCCCGCCGCAGGAAGAGCTGCCCTGGTCCGTCATCAAAAGCGGGGCAGGGGACGGATTCCTTGAAAACGAAACTCTCCGTTCGGAAAACAGCGTCCTTACTTCGCCATGTATGCAAAAGTGTACCCACCCCTGCGGAGTTTGTTCCCCCGCCGGGATTACAGAAAATTCTATGTATCCCGTTGTTGAAAACGGCGGGGAAACCCGGGAGGGAACCGGGCGGACGGAAGGTTCCGGAGCTTCCGTTCCCGGAACCTGCTTCCGCGCAGTTTTTTCTTTTTCCAAAACAGGTTCCGCGGTTTTAATTCCCCATTTGGGGGTACTGGAAGTTTTTTCCATGGCCTTCGTCCGTTCCGGCATGAATGTCGTTTATACCCGGGGCTTCAACCCCCTGATAAAACTGGATTTTGCTTCGCCCGCGGCCCTGGGCCTGGTCTGTAAGGCGGAAATAGCCAGCGTTGACCTGGAGGATTGTCCTGATCCGGAGGATTTTACGGCCGTTCTGAACCCGGCGCTGCCCCCGGGGTTTACGGTCCATTCCGTCCGGTTATACCATATCGCCGAAGGGGTCAAAAAACATTCCGTGGCCTCTTTATTGTGGGGTTTCCGGTACGGGGACAGCGTGGTTGCCGCCGGGGAAGAAAAAACCTTCCGCAGCGCCATAACGAACGGCGCTACGCTGTACGGCCTCGTCCGGGATGCGGTATACGCGCGGAACCCCGGAACCGGAGAAGCCGCGGATTACTTTGACGTTTATAACGCTCTGTATGAAACATCACCCCCGGGGAATAGTAGACAGAATCAACATTATGAATAGTAAAACAGGCGCGGCTTTTCCCCTCTTCCCCGGAGAACATAATCACTGCGGCAGGCGGAATATGCCTATATGTTTCGGCCTTGAATAGATAACGGTATAATTGCTGTCGATGCCCTCCGCCGCGATGTACATGGATACATAGGTATACCTTGGCGACGCGACGATGCCGGTTTTCCGTTCAACATCCACATTGACGGTAGAGCTGATGATTGAATCGTCCGACAGGCTTCCGGAACCTGAACTGTGGTAAAACAAGCGGTTCGGCCGCTGGGTAAAGCCGCCGGCCCGGAATAAAAAATATGTGGATCCGGACCTGTAACTGGTGGTCATAAAAGGCCCCGCGGAGGCATCGGTAAAATCCAGGCGTATTGTTCCTGCAGAACTGTTGTCCAATACCTGGTACATGGGAATCTCGCCGCTCTTATCCATGCTGACATACAGGGGATAATAACGCAGGTTGCTAAAGACGGTACCGATGGCGCTGGGGGAAATATTGTCGCTGGTAGTATAGGGATCCAGGGTATTGTAATGGGAAGCAAGGGCCGGATTGATATTCCGCCGTTCGGCATCACTGGAAATGCCGGACAGGTCAAGATCGCTGATATAAATACGGTAAAAGATCGTATAGTACCGGAAATAGGCATTGCTGTTGCTGGGAGTGGTTATGACGGCACTGCTTACTGCGGTGGAATAGGCGGAAGTTACCGGTTCAAGATACACATAGTCTTCCATGCCGCAGGAAAGACAGCATAGCGCGGAAAGGACTGAAAAAAAACCTTTACTCCATTTCAAGAAAGATTATCCTGCTTTGGGCCAGTTTTGCCCAGTTGGAATCGGGGGAACTTTTTTCGATTAGATTCCGGTACGCTTCGGAAGCGGCTTCTTTATTGTTCCGCGCCTCATGAATTCGGCCGATATTAAACTGCGCCCGCTGGGACGCCGGAAAGACCCCGGAAAAAGCAAGGGCCTCGTTATAGTACTCAAGGGCTTTGTCCGGATTACCCTGCTCTTCCGCCGCCACCGCGGCATTGTACAGCGACAGGGGGGCAAGGTATATCCCGGAAGCCCGTTTTGCGGAAGCGGTCCAGGCTTCTTCCGCCAGGGCCCATTCACCCCTGGCGGCATAGATGTCCGCGGCCAGGGAATAGGCCTTTGCCGAAGCATACCCGAACGTTTTGGGGGCAAAGGCGTTGATCTCTTCCAGCAGCGCCTGGATTTCCATGGATTTGGAAGCGTCCGTCAGATCGCCCAGATCCGTTTTACGCTTTTCAAAGGCTTCCAGGGTAGCAATGGCCCTGTTCTGAAGCGCGCTTCGTACCGTAAAGAACAGGACGGAGCCGATACTTCCGGCGATCACAATCCCCAGGATGCCCCAGAAAACCCTCCGGTATTTTTGAAGAAACAAGGCAAATTTATCGCCGGCGTTCAGGGTTTCCGTTTTAGTTGCTGCCATAGACTCAACGCTCCTCACCTTAATGATCTTTAATGGAAAATTCTTTAATCAGCCTGGACAGATAGGTTCTCTGAATATCCAGGGCTTTTGCCGTTTCCGTCTGGTTCCATTTGTTTTCTTCAAGCACCTTCTGGATAAATTGTATTTTAAAGGCATTTATCGCGTTTTTCAAGTTACGGCCGCCCCCCGCCGGTTCGGGAATAATCGGGGCGGTCTTGAAAAACAAATCGTCCTTTTGTATCCGGGGGCCCTTGCCGATGACGCAGGCCCGTTCCACGCTGTTTTGCAGTTCCCGGATGTTTCCCGGCCAGGAATAGGAGAGCATAAATTCCATGGCGTCGCTTGAAAATCCGGTAAACTGTTTTTTGGTTTCCGCCTGGTATTTTTTTATAAAAAAACCGGCCAATTCGGGGATGTCTTCGAGCCTTTGCCGCAGGGGGGGGATATAGATGGGGAGCACGTTGATCCGGTAGTAGAGATCGCTGCGGAACTCCCCTCTTTCTACCAGGGCTTCTATATCCTTGTTGGTGGCCGCCAAAATCCTCACGTCCACGGTAACCGGCGTATTGGAACCGACTTTTTCAAAAGTTTTCTGCTGGATTACCCGGAGCAGTTTTGACTGCAGGGACAGGGACAGATCCCCTATTTCGTCAAGGAAAATGGTACCCTTGTCCGCCAGTTCAAAACGGCCCCGGCGGTTCTGTATGGCATTGGTAAAAGCCCCTTTAACATGACCAAAAAGCTCGCTTTCCAGCAGGCCCTCCGGCAGGGCGGCGCAGTTAACCCGGATAAAGGGGGCGCCCCTTCGGGGACTGCGCAGATGTATCTGTTCCGCAAAAAGCTCCTTGCCGACCCCGCTTTCCCCCAGAATCAGGACCGACGAATCGGTCTGGGCAACCCGGTCGATAATTTCAAGCTTTTCCAGGATAACGGGACTTTTTGCTATCAGGGTATGGTACTCCTTATTCTTGCCCAGTTCCGTTTGGAGCAGATTCATTTCGCCCCGGACCTTTTCAAAACTCTGGGTATTTCGTATGGCCAGCGCCGCCTGGTTGGCGAATATTTCCAGCCATTCAAGATCGTCCTGGGTAAAATAGTCGTTTCCCCGCTTGTTAAGGATTTCAATCACCCCGATACATTCATCCTTAAGCCGCATGGGAACAGCCATCATGGTTCTGGAGGGGTACCCCGTTTTTTCGGAAATTTTTTTTAAATGCCGCTTGTCGTGCTCCACGTCGTTAACGATAAGGGATCTGCGGTGGGTGGCGACCCAGCCGGCGATTCCCTCATCCAGCTTTACGGTAAACTTGGCGGCCTCCGCCCCTTTGGAACCCAGGGCAACCTCAAAGTACAGTTCCTGGGTTTCCTTTTTTACCAGCAAAAGGCTGGAGGCTTCGCCCCGGCATAATTTGGTGGCGGAATCCAGGATCCGGACCAGAAGGGAATGGAGATCGGTGACGGTGGAATTGATAAGGGCGTTTATCTCTATAAGAGTATTGAATTTATTGGCGTCAATCTTTGACAGCATGGAAATGCGGTCAGCCGGCTCCTATTCGGAATCCGGAGTACCTTCGGCCCTGGAACCGGAGGAAGATACAACAGAACCGCCCTGATCGCCGCCGGCGGTTTGTTCGCTGTTTTTTGATTTCAAAAAATCCCCCAATGTAAAGGTTGAATCGCCGGATTCTTCTTCCGCCATGTACCGGGAAAGTTCATCCCGCTGCATCTTTTTCTGGTAGTCCCGGATGGAAAAAGAGGCTTTCTGCTTTTCCGGCTGAAGTTCCAGAACCACCGCGGTAATCTTGTCGCCGGGCTGATAACGTTTAAGGGCGTCTTCGGGGGTTTCCTCGCGGTTTTCCGGCAGATTGGTCTTATGGATAAGACCTTCAATGCCGCCGGGAACCTTGACGAAGATCCCGAAGTCGGTGACGGAAGACACCTCCCCCTCAACCTGGGAACCGGGCTTATAGGCCGACGCGAAATTCTGCCAGGGATCTTCCGAAAGCTGTTTAATGCCGAGCCTGACATTGCGGTTACCGCGATCCACGCTGATAACCATCACTTCGACTTCCTGTCCGGCCGAAAGTTCACTGCCGGGATGTTTAACCTTTTTTGTCCAGGAAATATCGTCGCCGTGGAGAAAGCCGTCTATTCCCTCTTCCAGTTCGATAAAGGCTCCGGCATTGGTGATTTTGATCACCTTCCTGGTAAGCCTGGTACCCACGGGGTATTTTTCCTGGATGCTGCTCCAGGGATTGTCGCCGACCTGTTTAAGCCCCAGGGAAACCCTGCCGGACTGGAGGTCGTAGCCCAGGACCATGCATTCCACTTCGTCGCCGATGGAAAGAACATCCCCGGGGGACTGGATTTTTTTTACCCAGGAAAATTCTGAAATATGGGCCAGCCCTTCAATCCCCTCTTCCAGCTCAATAAAAGCGCCGAAGTCGGTGAGTTTGGTCACCCTGCCCTTGACGATGTCATTGACATGGTATTTGTCTTCAAAATGCACCCAGGGATCGTCGGTAAAATGCTTAAGGGAAAGGTTGATCCGCTTTTCCTTGGGATCAATGCGGATTACCTTGACGGTGATTTCCTGGCCTTTTTTAACAAAATCCTTGGGCCGGGTTACATGGCCCCAGCTCATATCGTTGATATGCAAAAGGCCGTCAAAGCCCCCCAGGTCGATAAAAGCGCCGAAGGAGGTAAAGCTTTTGACTACCCCGGTAATTTCCGAACCGATGGGGGTATTTTCAAAAAATTCCTGCTGTTTGGCGGTGGTTTCCTCTTCCAGCCATTTGCGGCGGTTTACCACGATGTTGACTTTACCGTCGGAATAGAGCCGTTCCACCTGCATGCTGGATTTGACTCCCAGAAGTTTTTCGGGTTTATCAACCTTTTGAGCGTCCGACTGGCTTATGGGAAGGAAAGCGTGAACCCCCGCGCCGAGGTTGACGTCAAAACCGCCTTTAACCTGCTTTTCAATGGTTCCTTCCACCGGGGTATGGTCCTGGAAAGCCTGGCGGAGATTTTTCCAGAACAGTTTAACGTCGGCCTTTTGTTTGGAAACGATGACTTCGCCGTGTTTGTTTTCCTTTGTTACCAGGATCACCGAAACGGGGTCCCCCACCTTGGGGATTTCGGGAAATTCCGAAAGAGGTATCTTTCCTTCCGATTTGTAGCCCACATCGACAAAAACCTGATCCGCCGTTACCTGGATCACGTAACCGTCAATAAGCTGCCCCTCTTCAAGCTGTTCCAGAGATTTAAGGTATTCTTCCTGTAATTGTGATTGAATGTCGCCGGAATTAGTGTCCGTTCCCACTTCCATCTGAGCCATGGTTCATCCTTCTAGTGTATTATCTCTACTAATTTGTCATAAACTTGCGTTAAGGTCAAGTCCGAAGTGTCCAGGTAGATTACGCCCTCTCCGACAATCAGACTCCCCTCCTCTTTGTTCCTGTCAAGGGAATCCCTTTCGGCGATGGTCTTTTCAATTTCTTCCAGGGTCAGGGCCGAAAGCCCCTGGTCAAAGCGCCGCCTTGCCCGTTCCCGGATGGAAGCGTCCAGATAAAACCGGTATTCGGCGCCGGGGAATACCACGGTGGTCATATCCCTGCCCTCCACCACCACGTTTAAGCCCGCGGCAAGCTTTCTGACATGATCGTTGACCACATGGCGGACGGGCACGATGGCCGAAAGGGGGGAAACATGCCGGTCTACCTCGTCGCTGTGGAGCAGATCCTCAACCATCTCTTCCCCCAGGTAAAGCCTGCCGTCCCGGTATACAAGGGGGGCTTTTCTAGCGTACCCCAGGGCGGTATCCGGGTCCGAGGGCGTAATCCCCAGCCGTAAACAGCCCAGGGTGACGGCCCGGTAGAGGTTGCCGGAATTGATATAGGTAAAGGGCCGTCCGTCCCTGCCGCTTATCCCCCGGGACAGCATTCCGGCGATGGTACTTTTTCCGGTTCCCGCCGGTCCGTCTATGGCTATGACCATGGGATCTCCTTATTCCCCGCCGCCGGGAGGGCCTTTTTAAAGCCCGCCAGTTCTTCCTTTGTCAGGGGACGGCAGTTCCCTTCGGGCAAATTTCCCAGTTCCACGGGGCCGATACGGATCCGCCTCAAAAGCCGGGGATGGAGGTGAAAATGGGAAAAAACCCGGCGGATTTCCCTGTTTTTGCCCTCGACTAGGACGATTTTGACGGCCTTCCGGCCCAGCCGCTCAATACTTTTCGCCCGGTACGTTTCCCCCTCAACGACGACCCCTTTAAGGAAGGCATCAACCGCCGTATCGGGGATGGGAACGGTGGATTCTATCAGGTATTCCTTGTCGATTTCCGAGCGGGGATGGCTTAACAGCGCGGTAAAATTCCCGTCGTTGGTAAAAAAAACCAGTCCCGAAGAAAGATAATCCAGGCGCCCCACGCTGTAGAGCCGCTCGGTAATGGTTTTGGGAAGCAGTTCCAGGGCAAGACGGCGGCCCTGGGGATCCCGGGAACTGCAGAGATATTCGGGAGGTTTGTTCAGGACCAGGTAATGGCGTTTTGTTTCGGCCAGAACAGGCTTTCCGTCCAGGCAGACCCTGTCACCGGGCGCTACTTTGGTTCCCGGGATGGCAACGGTTTCCCCGTTAACGGTGACCCTCCCCTCCCCTATCAGGGCCTCCGAAGCCCGGCGGGAAGCGATGCCCGCGCGGGCCAGATAAACCTGCAGGCGGATACCCTCCGCCGGGGCCGGATCATTCAAGTTCAAAACGGGAAGCCTCGGTTTCGTTCAATTTGGGAAGATCGGCAATGCTTTCCAGACGGAAAAACTTCAGGAATTCCCTGGTGGTTCCGTACTGGACCGGTTTTCCAGGGACGTCTTTTTTCCCGACCTCCTTGATAAGGGATTTTTCATGCAACAGGCGGATCATGGTATCCGCCTGAACCCCCCGGATTGCCTCGATTTCGCTGCGGGTTATGGGCTGCGAATAGGCAATAATCGACAGGGTTTCCAGGGCGGCCCTGGAAAAACGGGTTTCGTTCCTTTTACCGTACCGCTCTTTAAGGTTATCCCAGTACTCCCTTTTGGGGGAAATCATAACCCCGCCGCCGATGCGGGTCAGTTCAATCCCCGAATCGGCTTTCCGGTATTTTTCCTCCAGGACTTCAACGGCTTTTTGGACCACGTCCTTGGAAAGCCCCGAAAGCCGGGCCAGAAAGGCATAATCCTGGGGGTCCGTTTCAAGATAAAGTATGGCTTCAATAAGGGCTGCTTCTTTTTCCACTGTTTATCCTCGATTGTCCTCAATTTCCCTGCTCCGGATCAGGATATCCCCGAACATGCGGTTCTGGTAAATCGTTACCATCCGGACCTTGACCGCTTCCAGCAGGGCAAGGAAGGCGCAGATAATGTCCATCAGGGAACCCCGCCGGGCTACCAGATCGGGAAAACGGCATTCCCCGGATTTTTCCATCAGTTCCGCCAGGAGGGTAATTTTTTCGTTGATGGATACCTCTTCATACATGTCGATGATGTTTTCGCCGATACCGGCTCCGCTGATACTGTTCATCAGGGCGGAAAAGCTTTTTAACAGGTCCCAGACCTCAAGCTTTTCCCACAACTCCTCTTCAATAAAGGGAAGGGGATGCTGCAGCTTCCTGCGCTCGATAACCCATTCCCCTTCCCTGCTCTGTTCTTCCATCAATTCGCTGAGCTTTTTGAATTTCTGGTATTCGATAAGTTTGTCAACCAGTTCCTGCCGGGGGTCTTCGATTTCATCCATGTCCATTTCCACCGGCAGGAGCATCCGTGACTTTATATAGAGGAGTTTTGCCGCCATAATCTGGAACTCGGTCATGTCTTCCAAATCCAGCCGGATCACATATTTAAGGTGTTCAATGTACTGCTCGGTAATCCGGGCTATGGGTATATCATAAATGTTGATTTCATTTTTTGTCACCAGAAAGAGGAGCAGATCCAGGGGTCCCTCAAATTCATTCACCCTGAAGGTATACTGATTTTCCGGAGTTATGGCTAATTCGGCTTGTTCCATGGACGAACTACAGTATAGCTTTCCCCGGAAGGGGAGTAAATACCCCCGTCCCGGCTATCTGGCCAGTTCCACGCTGAACTGGTTTATGTCTCCCCGGTAGCGGGCAACGGAAAATTCCACCGGGGTATCCGCCGAATAGGCGACGGTTTTAACCAGGCTTATCGCCTTATTCCTGGCGATTTGCAGCAGTTCCGCCTCTTTCTGACGGGCGTTCACCGCCATAAATTCGCGCCGGACCCTGTTTATCCTCAGGCCGTGGATCTTTTCCAGGGAATCGTAGAGGGAATTGACCTTAAAATCCACCAGCATCAGTTTACCGCAGGTTTCATAGGGCAGAAAGGTTTCCAAATAGACTAGGGGTACCGAATTAACCGACCGGACCCTGCTTAAGTAGATGAGGGGAGCGTTCAGGGGGATGGACAGCTTTTCGTTCGCTTCATGGGGCCCGAGGATCTTCTCCAGCTTCAGGACCACGGTGGCGGGGTTAAAACCTTTTTCCGCCATTTCATCGTGGAAGGTTTCCAATTTGCTGAAAAACTGGTCCATCACCTTGGGTTTGGAAACAAAGGTCCCCTTTCCCTTGTGGCGGGTCAGGTACCCTTCGTTGACCAGTTCGCTGAACGCCTGCCGTATAGTTGGACGGGAAACATTGAGCCGTTCGCAGAGTTCGAATTCCGGAGGGAGCAGTTCACCCTCCCCTATGCTGGCGTCCCGGATCAGCGAGAGAAGCTGTTTTTTCAGCTGGTAATACAGGGGGATCGGAATGCTTTTGTCAAGTTTGATGGTATCCAGAACCCGCTGTGACATTGCTGCCTTTATGCCGGCGCCCGGGCTTTTTTAACAAGCTCTACCGATTGCGCGCAGATCCGGGTAATTTCGCCGTAGTTTCCCGCGTTAACCGCCTTACGGCCGCAGAGCCGGCCGCCCCCCACGGCAAAGACCTGGGGAACCCGTTCCTTAACCGTCATTCTTCCCCCCACCTGGGATTATCTATAATTTTAGGTTTGCCGTCCATCCCTTCCACCACCAGCTTACGGTACCCCCTAGTTTCAATAGCGGCGTAATTATGTCCCGCGTCTCCCCGGAAAACAAAAAAGGAAACCAGCGGAATTGTACCGGTATTGACGCTCCGGTGGGCAAACCGTTTTGGGACATAGACCGCGTTTCCGGGGATCATGGGGAAAAAATCCGTTTCTCCCTCCGGGTTTTCCACCAGCATCCCCCCTTCGCCCGAAAGAGTATAGTACACTTCCGCGGTTTCCAGAATCCTATGGAAGTGCCCTTTTGTCATAAAGTATTCGCCGCCTACCTTTCCCGGATAGGTAACGGAGGTGCCGAAGGCCACATCTCCGGCGTTTTCCGGGGCCCCCAGCTCGTAAAATTCATACACCACCGGGTCCCCCGCGGCCACCGCCTTTTCAAAGGCGTCCGGGTCGGAAAAAATACCCCGCATTTGGGACAGTTTCCGTTTGGTGGAAACCGCGGCGGACGACAAGCCCCCCGTCAGCGCAAAGTCAACGATAAATCCCTTCTGCCAGTTAAAATCAGCCATCCTTGTCCTCCTGATAATATGCTACCGGGCGATCCGGCTTAGTTCCGCAAGCTGCCGGGGGCTTATGGCGATATGAAACACCTCGGCGATAACCTGGGTCCAGCCGAAGATAAAGTAGTTCCAGCCGTCTTCAACCAGGAGTTTTTTTTCCCTGGCCTGGGCCTGGGCCTGCCGCATGAAGATCAGGTCCCCCCGGTAATTGATCTCCCAGACCAGGGAATTGGGGGGATACGAAACGGCGCCGGTAGTGGGAGAACCGGGGACGTCTTTCCCCAGGCCGGTAGCGTTGACCACCAGGGACCAGGGGGGCAGCGCCGCCACCAGGGCGTCGTTGCCGGCGGGGGTGGGACAATGTAAAAACCGGAATTCGATTTCGTCACAGCAGTCCGCCAGGGCGGTTTTTGCCGAGGCAAGCCGGGGTTCGCTCCGGTTGGCGATGGTAACGCGCCGGGGCTTGTTCCCCGCCGCTTCCTTCCGGGAAAAATAAAGGGACATGGCCAGGGAACTTCCGCCGGCCCCCAGAAGGAGGACCTCGCCGCCGTGGTCCTCCCAGAACCGGGGGGCCACAAAGGATTCCAGGGCAAGGCCGCTGGAGATGGGATCTTTGGCGTGGGCGCAGAAGGCTCCGTCCTTTTTGGACAGGGACGACACTTCCGAAAGCTTTTGAGCGTAGGGGTCCACGTAGTCAAACATATCCCTGCAGGAGGAGTAAAGGTCCAGCTTGTGGGTTGTTACCAGCGCCCCCAGCGACAGGGGATCGTTCTTAAGGAACTCAATCACCCCCCGGTAATCTTCCGCCGGAGCGTGGGGGGGAAGATCGATTCCCTTTATAACCGCCCCCAGCCCCAGGGCATCCGCCCACCTGGGAAATACCTTCATTATGGAAGATTGGCCGGTCGTTACCCCGATAAAATAAAAAGCCGGCTCTTTGGCTGCTTCAAGATTCAACATAAATATCCTTAAGTTCTCCCGTTTAAAGTCATGACAAACTGACAAACCCGGATAAGAATAAACCATACCGGAAAAAATGTAAAGCCATTGACGAAAAAAAGCAATATTGTTAGTATGTAATGACATAATTGATTTTAGGGGGTTTTATGAAAATTCTGGTGACCGCCACGTCGTTTAAGGGTGATACCGGGGGTCCCGCCATGGAAGAGCTTCGTTCCTTTGCGGACAAGCTGGTTTTTAACCCCCGGGGCAGGCCCCTGACGGAGGACGAGCTTATTTCCCTTCTCCCGGGCTGCGAAGGCTGTATCGCGGGGCTGGATCATTTTACTGCCCGGGTACTGGAAAACGCCCCGAATTTAAAGGTAATTTCCCGGTACGGCGCCGGTTTCGACCGGGTTGATCTGGAAGCGGCAAAAAAACAGGGCATCCGGGTCTGCAATACCCCCGGCGCCAACGCCCAGGCGGTGGCGCCCTCCTCCTCTGCGCCGCCCGGCGGATTCCCCGGCTGGACCGGGATACCCGGGGCGGAGGGTGGTCCCGTTCAACCGGGGGGGTGGAACTCTACGGCAAAACCCTCGGCATCCTGGGACTTGGGGCCGTGGGCCGGGCGGTGGCCAAAAGGGGATCGGGTTTTTCCATGCGGATCATGGCTTACGATCCCTGCCTGGATGAAGACTACGCCAAAGCCCGGGGGATCATCCCCGCCGCTTTTGACGCCGTTACAGGAGAAGCGGATTTTCTTTGCCTCCACCTTCCCTTGACCGATAAAACCAGACATATCATTTCCGCGGATGTGATGAGGTCCATGAAAAGGGGATCCGTCATCGTCAATACCGCCAGGGGCGGATTGATCGACGAAGACGCCGCCTGTGAACTGCTCAAATCCGGCTATCTGGGGGGATTGGGACTGGACGTATTCGAGGCGGAGCCGCCCCGGGCGTCCCCCCTCTTTGCTCTGGACAATGTGGTACTGACCCCCCATACGGCGTCCCATACCGCCGAAGCCGCCGCCGCCATGGCTCTTATGTCGGTACGGAACCTTATGGACGTGCTTTCGGGCAAAAAATGTCCCTGTCTGATATGTTAACCCTATGAAAAAGGGGTTTATTACCACGGTTTTGGGGGATATTCCCCCCGATTCCCTAGGGTTCTGCCAGAGCCATGAGCATCTCTACATCAGTTTTGCCCATTCCGTTCCGGCGGAACAACTCATCAACGATCCTGGTAAAAGTCTTGTGGAACTGTTGACGTACCGTCGCGCGGGGGGCCGGGCGCTGGTAGACGCCCAGCCCCTTGGCTGCGGCAGAAACGCCGCGGTCCTGGTAACGCTGGCTGAACAAAGTTCCCTCCATATCATCGCCTCTACCGGTTTTCACAAGCTTTCGTATTACCCTTCGGATCACTGGATCCATTCCGCCGGCGAAGACATCCTGGCGGGACTTTTTACCGGAGAACTGACCCGGGGAATGTACCTGGACGGCGGCGGAACTTTTCCCCAAAAACAGGGTTTCGCCAGGGCGGGCCAGATCAAGACAGCCCTGGATACAGAGGGGCTGAGCCCCCGGTACCGTACCCTCTTTAGCGCCGCGGTCAGGGCCGTCCTGGAAACCGGCCGGCCCCTGATGGTTCACGTCGAAAAGGGTTCCAATCCGCTGGAACCGGCGGATTTTCTTGAAAAAACCGGCGTCCCCGCAAACCGGGTCATCTATTGCCATCTGGACCGGACGGTCCCCGATCCGGCGGTCCACCGAGAAATCTGCCGCCGGGGGAGCTGGCTGGAATACGATACCATCGGCCGGCCCGAGTACCACGGCGATGACAGGGAACTTTCCCTTATTGCGGAGCTTCTGGAAGCGGGTTACGGGAATCGGCTGCTCATGTCCCTGGATACCACCCGGGCAGGCTGGGGAGCTACGGCGGCGTTCCCGGACTGGCCTACATTATCGAAAAATTCATCCCCCTCATGCGGGATCGGGGAATTGATCCGGGGAAAATAGAAGATTTTTTTGTGAAAAATCCCGCCGGGGCATTCGCCGTCCATAACAGGATTAAAAAACCAAAAAAATAAAAAAACGCTTGACAAATAATCTTATATGGCATATTGTACTTACATCTTTACATATAGATTAACGGGCAGCAATTTGGCACCGGAACCGGGAAACGTAATTGTTGAATTGTACAGCCCCGAACCGGTCTTAAAAACGTATTCCGGATCCGGCACAACGCTTATCGTGGTCCCCGGAAAGGCGGCGGTAAAATTCGGGTGTCCCTGGTTCATACTGTTGTATATCTCGTAACAGACCGCGCCCTGGTACATGGGAATCCGGACCGAATTGACCCCGGGGATTACGGCAAACGAAAGGCTTCCGGTTCCCGCCAGGGTGGTGCTGTCGTGCTGGTAGGCCCGAGCGTCGACGCGTCAGGCGCCCAGGGCCGCCGACATCTTCAGGTTCCCGCCCCAAAACGGTCCGGGTTGTAGAGTACCAGCGCCGCAAACAGTACGGGCATGGGCCCGTGTTTTTCATCTTGTCCACCTTATTCTCCACTCTTTTCATTCCTGATTTTTTGTCACCGCCAGTCGAATCCGATGTCGACGCTTCCCGCCACGGAAGCCCCGGTATGTTCTTCCTGGGCGCCTTGCGGGTAAATATCCGTGACGGAGGGGCAGTGTCCTATCCGGGGATACGGTAAGGGATTTGCTTTCAGGTACATAAGGTATTGCCACCAGTACAGACTTCTCTTGTCCGACCGCCGGTTCAGCCATTTATACCATATCTCCCGTATCCTCAAGAAAAACCGCTCTAGGCTTTTGAAGTTGAACGTTATGCCGTAGTATGCGTAATGCCCTCTCAGCTTCGCGGACAATACTTTGTGCTGTTCCGCCTTGCTTTTGTCCCGGTTCTTCCGGCACCAGAGCGTTATCGCCCGTATCGACCTGCTCAATCGTTTCTTGTCGGTCTTGCGTCCCACGACCCACCGCCCCTTTTTCGACTTCATCCAGTAGTGGGTAAACCCCAGAAAGGTAAAACTTCCCTTCCCTTTCCCGGATCCGTCTTCCGGTCCGGTAAAGTCTATGAGCCGGGTCTTTTCCGGGTGTATCGTTAATCCGTATTTTGCAAACCGTAAGGCCAATACCTTCATAATCCGGTCGGCGTCTTCCGCCCTCTCACACCCGATAACCGCATCATCCGCATACCTGACCATAAACGCCCTCCCCTCCATCCTCGGCTGTACTTCTTTTACAAACCAGCCGTCCAGCACCTCGTGAAGGTAGATGTTGCTCAGTATCGGGGATATGACCCCGCCCTGCGGCGTTCCCTGTTCGTGATATGCCACGTTCCCCTGTTCCATAACCCCGGCGTTCAGCCATTTCCCGACTGCCCGCTGTATCACTCCGTCGCTCACCCGCGTCCCCAGTATCTCCCGGAGTTTCTCATGCGGTATGCTGTCAAAGTATTTACTGATGTCCATGTC
>JAISBN010000099.1 GCA_031266175.1 Treponema sp.
CAATCTGCTCGTTCAGGGTCTGCTCCGAAATTGAATACAGCACATAATAGTAATACTGTTCGGTTTCGGTTTTCTTTCCGCGGTCAATGGTACGCAGCTTAACCCAGTATTCCCTTTCCCTGGTAAGGCCGTTGATCTCCACCCGGGAAAACGTGGCGACCACATCTTCCACAAAGCTCCTGTTTTCCGTGGTATTTTTATCCCCCAGCTGCTCGCCGCCGAAATTCGCCTCCACATAGTTGCTGATTCGCCGGGCTACCGACGCCTGGACATTAAAATTATTCACCAACGAACGCAGCAGCTCCAGATTTTGACCAACCCCGTAGTCGACAACGGCTACTTTACCTTCAAAGCCGGGTAATTTTTGCAGGGCCTCCGTGTCAAAGTCGATTGCCGCCTGCACCCAGGCGGGAATTTCCGATCCGGTCACCGCGCCCTGGTAATCCACCCGTACCCGCTCAATGTTATGTGCCGTTTTCGGCGCCTCGGCGCCGGTTCCCGCGATGGTACCGGTGGGAGCGTCCCTCCGTGTCGAAGAACCGGCGCAGGAAGCCAGCGCCGCAAGCGCCCCAAGAATTCCAACTACCCGAATCCAACTGTTTTCTTTCATCTTCCACTCCTATAAAAGACTTGTTCAATACCTGAAGGTACTGAACAAGCCCAATCACGAACTTCGTGAAACCCCGCCGGCACGTTCGCAAGCCGCGCCCGCGGCGGGGCATTAGACCCCGAAAGGCCGGGCCCTTACACCTTATTCCTTCTGGAATTAACAAGCCGGGAAAAATCGTTGATATTCCTAACTACGATACGGTCGGAGTATATTTCGATCCGGTGCTGGGAAGCAAAGTGCTGCAGAATATCGCGGGCCGTTCTGGCGTCCATGGCCGCCCATTGGGCGATATTATCTACCGTGGTCTCAAATTCCCGCCTCTCCGTGGTCTTATCAATGTTGGACTGGGTTTCGTCAAACATCAGGAACACGTCGGCGACCTTGGCCTGGGGATCTTCCAAAACAAGGGTCATAAAACGCCGCTTGGCATCGTAGATCCGCTTACAGAACATCCGCAGAAGCCGCAGGGCGATCTGCGGATTCCCCAGGAGGAGGACCTCAAAATTCTGGGCGGTAAATTCCAGCACCGTTACCCGGTCCAGGGCAATCGCGGTGGCGGAACGGGGGGAATTTTCCAGAATTGCCATTTCGCCGAACATATCCGAAGGGCCGATAATATCCAGGGTCTTTTCTATTTCGCCGATAACCTTTACCAGATGTACCCGGCCGGACTGGATAAGGTAAAAGGTATCGCCGGGTTCAAATTCCGAAAAAATGATCTCCCCCGGTTTGAAGGTCCGCGCGAACCTTCCAAAGGCCGCCATATCGCCGGCCACGCTAAGCCCCCAGCCCGTCCAGGGCCCGCTTCGCCTTCACGGTAACTCCGTCCCCGGCGGAAGCGGGCATGGACAGAACCCGCTGATACAGAGCCAGGGCCCGGTCCTTCCGTCCCTGCCGTTCGTTGGACTGGCCGATAAAAAACACCACCTCCCGCAGATCCGGGTGCCGGGGGTACTTGTTCAGCATACCGGAATAGTACTGGATGCACTCCTCAAATTTATTAAGGATGTAAAGACAGCGGCCAATCTCGAAGGCGCTTTTAGCGGCCCACTCGGTTCCGCCGTAGGTATCCTCGATCTGTTTGAAGGTCATATAGGCCTGCTGGTACTTTTCCTGGGTCACCAGGTTAAGGGCCTGGTAATACGCCTTGGCGGGGTCCGCGGATCCGGAAGGGACCGCCGGCGGAGGGGCCTTTCCGGCATCGGCAGTATCCACAGCAAGGGAACGCTCCGCCAGTTCCAACTGCACCCCCGCCTTACCGGCGTTCTTCCCCGAAGGATAGTAGGTCAAATACCGGTCAAAGGCATACCGGGCGTACTCGTACCGTTTTTGTTTAAGGTAATATTCCCCCAGGCTGAACAGCCCCGCCTCGGGGTTCTGTTCTTCGGTTTTCAACTGGATAGCAAGCCGCTGGTGGACCCGCCGCAGCTGGGTAGAAAAAACCGTGAGCATTTTCATGATAATCCGGACGTTGGCCGTGGCGAATCGCTCAAATTCCGGTATCGAAAAGGCCACCACGGTAGAATTTTTAAGGGCCACGGCGTTTTCTTCCCGGGCGTAACGGCCCAGGGCAGACTTTACCCCGAAAAATTCCCCCTGCTGAACCATGTCGTGCAGATCGTCCCCGGTTTCCATGTCCTGGTAGACCAGATTCACCATGCCGTTTTGGAGGATAAACACCTTCTCCGCGGGATCTCCCTTAAAGTAGATTACCGATCCCGCCCCAAACTGAAAGGTCTTTGGCATTACCGCCCCCCGGCCCCGTTCCCCGCCGGAACCACCGTACCGCGGGACCCGATCCGAACCTTCCCGGCCGCGGCGGACCGATTCGGAAAAGCGCGAAGCCTCCCCGCCACGCCGTAACCGGCGGCGGCAACCCGGGGACAACCGGGAAAACCAACACTCTCGTCTTTCATTGAGCAGAACACCGTTATCATTCCTTACGATTTAGGGCCATAATGACCGCGATGATAGATTTACACACCCATTCAACCGCTTCAGATGGCAGCCTAAGCCCCGTATCCCTCATAAGGGAAGCGGCCCGTCTTGGCATTTCCGCAATTGCCCTTACCGATCATGATAGCATTAAGGGACTTAAGTATGCAAGAAACGAGGCTCTGGCGCGGGGTATCCACTTTATTCCGGGGATTGAGATTGAAATAAACCATCCCTATCCGGGCCAGTTTCACCTGTTGGGCCTGGGGATCACCCGGCCAAGCCCCGCCTTTAACAACGCGGTAGATACCCTCTCCCGGCTGCGGGAGGAGCGGAACCGGGAAATATTGGACCGGATGGTCGAAATGGGCGTCCCGGCGGAGTGGGAGGAACTTTTGGAACTGGCCCGGGGAAATTCCAGCGGCAACCCGGAAGAGGGGGATTATGCCCCCGTCCCCTCGGTGGGGCGGCCCCATTTTGCCGCCCTGCTGGTCAAACGGGGAATAGTAAAGGACCGGGAACAGGCCTTTATCCGCTACCTGAAAATAGGGAAACCCCTGTATGTCCCCAAGGCCGGGCTGGATTTTGATACGGCCCAGGCGCTGATCCGGGAATCCGGCGGCTTACCGGTGTTGGCCCACCCCATGTCCCTCTACGTATCCTGGGGCCGGCTTCCGGCGCTGATTGAGGACCTTAAAAACCGGGGCCTGGCGGGCATTGAGGCATGGCACCCCACCACCAAACTGCGGGAATGCCGCCGCCTGGAGGAAACGGCCCGGAAACTGGGGCTGTACGTCACCGCCGGGAGCGACTTCCACGGCGAAGTCCGGCCCAACCGCAGCCTGGGTCATACCTGCGCCGGCCGGGTCATTGAGGATTCGATACTGGAGGCCATACCGGAGCTGTAGGTACCCCCGCCGATCGGGGTTTCCGGGGAACCGTTTCCGCGGCGCCTTGCCCAATACGGCCAAATGCCGGATAAGAGGGGGGGCCCGCTACCACGGACAATTCCTCCGCAATCGCCCCGCTCCGCGGGGACGCGCCCTCTTTGGCCCCCCCTACGTCCAAGCCTCCTCACCACGCTTCGCGCGGCTCCGGGGTCTTGGCCTACCCCCCAGCCATGCGCCCGCTCCGCGGGCGCGAAACCGCGGGGAGGGCCCCATGTTCCCGCTGACAGGGGCCGCGTTTGTTTCGGCCTGTTTACGGCAAGGAGCGCAGTGGACCCTTAATTTGGAACTGCCGCCCGCTTAAGCCTCCGCCAATATGTCATAGGGATCATCCCCCCGGCGGCGGTGTTCCACCGCTTCCAGAACGTGAACCGTGTCGAGGGTATCCCGGCCTTCCAGGTCCGCGATGGTCCGGGCAAGGCGGAGGATGCCATGGTAGGCCCGGCCGGAAAGCGCGAGCTTTGCTATGGCGCTCTTAAGGGCCAGTTTCCCCCGGCCGGAGAGGGGGCAGCAAGATTCTACCAGCCCCGCCGGGAGCCGGGCGTTGCGGCGGTACTGTTCCAACGGATCGCCGGATTCCCCCGCTTTCCCACCGGAAAAGAGCCCGCTTAACCGCTCCCGCTGAATCTCCACCGCCCGGGCGACCCGCCGGGCGATAAGGGCGCTGCTTTCCCCCGGAGTTCCCGTCATTTCCTCCAGCCGGGGGGAAACCACCGGGACCCGGAGTTCAATCCGGTCTAAAAGGGCCGATCCAAAGCGGCGCCAGTACCGGTTCACCTCTTCGGGACTGCAAAAACAGCTTACGGAGCCGGCGGCGGCGCGGGCGCGGTCCCAAACTTCGACCAGGGCCGGATCCCGGCTATTCTCCGGCCGCCGGGAAGGTTCCTCTTCCGGGGGGAAATCCGTCTCCCGTACACCAAGCCTGCCGCAGGGACAGGGATTGGCCGCCATAATCAGTTGAAAGGCGGCGGGAAGCCTGACCGACGATTCCGCCCGGGAAATGGTGATTACCTGATCTTCCAAGGGCTCCCGCAGGGCCTGGAGTACATGGGTCCGGAATTCCGGGGCCTCATCCAGGAACAGAACCCCCAGATGGGCAAGGCTTATTTCCCCGGGCCGTACGGTCCTGCCGCCCCCCATAATGCCTTCGGTACTGGCGGAATGGTGGGGGGATCGAAAGGGCGGCCGGGTGATAAGGCCGAAGTTCTCCGACCCCTGGGATTTTCCGTCAAAAAGCCCCGCCAGGCTGTAAAGCCGGGTCACCTCCACCGCCTCTTCCCCGGTCAACGGGGCCATAATCGTGGGCAGCCGCCGGGCAAGCATGGTTTTACCGGCCCCGGGGGGGCCAAAAACCAGAAGGTTATGCCCCCCGGCGGCGACAATTTCAAGGGCCCGTTTGTACCGATCCTGTCCCCGCACTTCGGAAAAATCCCCCAGCGCCGGGATACCCGCCTCCCCGCCGGTATCCGCCCCGCCTTCCCCGCCGGGAGCGTCGAAGGAAAACCCCGAAACCGGCAGAATCCCGGTTTCCGAGCGGACCACCAGGGCATGCACGGCCTCCCGCAGGGTAGCCGCGGCGGCCACCCGGGCGGTCGTATGCTCCTTTACCAGGATCATCGCCTCCCCGGCGTTCTCCCGGGGGACAATAAAATCCCGGATTCCCTCCCCAAGTCCCGCGGCCACCGCCGCCAGCACCCCCCGTACCGGCCGGACATTGCCGGAAAGCTCCAGCTCTCCCAGGACCATCAGGGCCTCCGTTTGGGGAACCAGCCCGGCGGAAGACATCACCGCCAGGGCGATAGGCAGGTCCAGGGCGGCCCCGTCTTTCCGCAGTCCCGCGGGGGCCAGGTTGATAAGGACCCGGTCCAGGGGGAATTGATATCCCGAATTCCGGAACCCCGCCCTAACCCGTTCCCGGGCCTCCCGTACCGCCCCCTCCGCAAGACCGGTGATATCGATTCCCGGAATACCCCGCCGTATATCTACCTCTACCCTGATCACGATCCCCGAAGCCCCAAAGGGCGCGTAGCTGAACACCTGCATAATAACCCCTATGTTATATAGGGCGCGGCCGTGTAAAACACTTTAGGGTTGTAGAAATTTGTAGGAAGAATGTACAAAAAAGGCCGGTTTCAAAACCCGCCGCCGGTTCACAATCGCCGATTCCATACCCGCAATTCTTGCTTCTCATACGGCTATGTGGTATCCTTAAACCAATGAATGGGGGAAAGCATGACCGTAGCGGATGCCGTTAAACTCTTGGAAGGACAGTTCTTCACAGGGGAGGAAAAGGCAGACCTGGAAATAGCCTCCGCCTGCGGGGCGGATCTTATGAGCGATGTGATGGCCTTCGTAAAAGATCGGGTATTGCTCCTTACCGGCCTTGTGAATCCCCAAGTTATCCGTACGGCGGAACTGCTGGATATTCATGGCATTATTTTTGTACGGGGAAAAAGTCCCAGCCGGGATATGATCGACATGGCCGAAGACGCCGATATCATCCTGGGGGGCACCAAGCTTCCCATGTTTCTTGCCTGCGGTAAACTTTACGAAGCCGGTCTTAAAACCGGCGGTACCCGCCCTATCTAAGCCGGGTTGCGGTACGCCGGGCTGTCCCCTAACCAAACCCCTAAACAGAAGCTGCGTTCCCTGCTAAAAAAGCGTCTTGCCGTTTTGCCCCCCGGTGAGTTTACCGCCCGGGGAGAAGCCGCCGCCGCGCTGCTTCGGGAACGTTCCCTCTGGACCCGGTATGAAACCCTGCTCCTCTTTCTTTCGCTGCCCCATGAAATTGATACCCGCCCCCTGTTGGAACTGGCCCTGAAAACAGGAAAGCGGGTCTTCGCGCCCCGTGTTACCGGACAGGGGGAACTACGGTTTCACCGGGTCCTTTCCGCGGCCGGTCCCTGGGCGGAGGGGCCCTTCGGGATTCGGGAACCCCCCGCGGAACCGCCGCCTGACGGAGATCCGGCCGCGGGATCGCCGGGGGCGGAACCGGTCATGGGAGAAGCCCTGGGGCCGACGCATTTCCCCGTCCTGGTTATAGTCCCCGGCCTGGCCTTTGATACCCAAGGTCACCGCCTGGGCCGCGGGGGGGGCTACTACGACCGCTTCCTTGCGTCCCCGGAATTCCAGGGGATGCCGGAGGCCACGGGATCAACAGACTCCGTACCGATTCGATCCTCCAGGGCCGTCGGCAAAGCCGTCGGCCTTTGTATGCCCCTCCAACTCCTGCCGGAGATTCCCACGGAACCCTGGGACAAAACGGTGGACGCCCTTTGTACCGGGGAACGGTTTTTTAAAATTCCGCGGTCTTAGCCTTTTCAAATTCCGCTTCAATTTCCGCGGAAGGTTTTTTCGTCAAAAGGCTTACCACGAAAATTACCAGGGCGGAAATAACAAAGGCCGGGAGCAGTTCGTAGATGGCGAACAGGCCGCCAAGTTTGCTGATGGCGTTCTTCCACAGTATTACTACCACCCCGCCCGAAAGCATTCCCGCCACCGCCGCGGGTAAGGTAGTCCGCTTCCAGAAAAGACTGAACAGCATGAGGGGGCCGAAGGCGGCGCCGAAACCGGCCCAGGCGTAGGAAACGATGCGGAAGATGGACTCGTTGTCCGAAAGGGCCAGAAACACGCCGAACACCGTTACCGCCAGCATGGCGATCCGGGCGACCCACATGACCAGGGCTTCATCGGCGTCCTTTTTGATAATTCCCTTCATAATATCGCTGGACACCGCCGAAGAGGCGATGAGCATATAGGAATCGGAAGAACTCATGGAAGCCGCCAGGATGCCCGAAACAACAATGCCCGCGATAAGGGGCGGGAAAAACCGGGTACCCAAATGAATGAAAATAGTCTCCGCCGTTCCCGCGCTGGTGAGGAGGGCGGGCAGATAGGCCCGGCCGATAAGACCGATGACAATAGCCGCGAACATGGAGAGGAAACACCAGACCACCGCGATATTCCGGGACTTGCGAATATTGGAGGTCCTGTTGATGGCCATGAAACGGAGCAGCACCTGGGGCATACCGAAGTAACCCAGCCCCCAGGCCATGGTGGAAACGATAGTAAGGAAACCGTAATTGGCCCCGGGCCCGAAAAGGGGAAGGCCGTTCGTTATTTTTTGGACGCCCCCAACGGTATCGGGGGTTGCGATGCCGAAAATATCCAGAAACCGGGGGAAATCCTTGAGGTTTTCCGTTATTCCCCCGAAACCGCCGGCATGGACGAAGCCGAAAACCATCACCAGGAGCAGGGCACCAATCATCAGGAAGCCCTGGATCAGGTCGGTCATGCTTTCGGCCAGGAACCCTCCCAGGAGGGTGTAAAGGGTAACCAGCACCGCCCCCAGGATCACCATGGCGGTAAAATAATTCTCCGCGCCGAACACATAGCCGAAGAGTTTGCCGAAGGCCACAAACTGGGAACTGGCATAAATCGAGAAGAACACGATGATGATCAGGGCGGCAATGGCCGTAAGGATACGGCGCTTGTCATGGAACCGTTTGCTGAAAAATTCGGGCAGGGTGATGGCGTTATCGGCGATCTCCGAATAAGTACGCAGCCGTTTGGCCACCACGGCCCAGTTGATCCAGGTGCCGATAAAGAGCCCCAGGGCGGTCCAGAAGGCTTCCCCCAGGCCGGTAAAGTAGGCCACGCCGGGCAGGCCCATGAGGAGCCAGCCGGACATATCCGAAGCCTCGGCGCTCATGGCGGCCACCCAGGGGCCGAGCCCCCGTTTCCCCAGGAAATATTCCTCGGGGTTGCTGTTGCTCCGCCGGGCGTACCAAAACCCGATGACGATCATCACCAGAAGATAGGCCCCCATTCCGATGAGGGTTTGCGCGTTTGCGGCAGACATAGTTCCTCCTTTTGTACAAGCTGCAGGCTGTCTGATAATATGATAAAGTAGTATAGTGTGGCTATGGCCCTGTTGGCGGATCTGCACAATCACTCCTGTCTCTCGCCCTGCGGTTCTCTGGACCTGTCGCCCCGGGTCCTGGCGGAAGCCGCCGCGGCCAGGGGAGTACAGGTACTGGCCCTGACGGATCATAACACAAGCCGTAACTGCCCGGCCTTTGCCTTTCACTGCCGGCGGCTGGGGATCATTCCCCTCTACGGTTTGGAGGTAACCACCCAGGAAGAAATCCACATGGTTACCCTTTTTGCCTCCCTTAAGGCGGCGCTGGAATTCGGGGATTATATTTATTCGATCATCACACCCTTTCCCAATGACCCGGAAAAAACCGGGGATCAGGTCTATGTGGACGCCGACGACAATATCGAGGGGGAGCTGGAATACTTCCTCCCCAGCGCCGCGGATATAGGGGTGGACGCCCTGGGGGCCCGGGCCGCCGGATACGCAGGGTTTGTTATCCCCGCCCACGTGGACCGTCCGGCGTTCTCCATGTCCAGCCAGCTGGGGGTGGTGGTTCCCGGCCCTTGGGCGGCGGTGGAGTGCGTCCGCATTCCCCCGCTTTCGGAAATGGGAAACCCCGCATCGCCGCCCCTGGATACCCTGGGCTTCCCCCTGGTTACCGCTTCCGACGCCCACTATCCGGAACACGTGGGCCGCCGGCCCTTCAAGCTGGACAGTACCCCGGAAGAACTGCTCCCCGGCGGCCCGGGCGGCGATGTGGACCAGGAAGCGTTCATCCGCGCCCTTTCCCGGCGGCGCGGCTTGGCGGACGACTTATAAAAGGAGTTTTCCATGAAGAACATAAAGCGAGTGATTGTTCCGGCGGCGCTGTTGCTTGCCGCGGCGCTGTGTTCCTGCGCCACCGCGGGCGGCACGGGCGGGAAACCGGAGGATACGGAGGCGGAAGCGTATTACAACCGGGTCATTACCAACTTTACCCAGGTAATACAGCTGTACCCGGAGGATGCGGCGGCGTATTACAACCGCGGCCTTGTGTATGACGCCAAAGGGGACTATGACAAGGCCATTGCCGACTATACCCAGGCGATCCGGCTGTACCCGGAAGATGCGAAGGCGTATTTCCACCGCGGTATTGTGTATTACAGCAAAGGCGACTATGACCGGGCCATCGCCGGCTACAGCGAGGCGATCCGGCTGTACCCGGATTATGGCGATGCGTATTACAACCGCGGACTTGCGTATAACGCCAAAGGGGACTATGACAAGGCCATTGCCGACTATACCCAGGTGATCCGGCTGAACCCGGATGACGCGGAGACGTATTACCGCCGCGGCTGGGTGTATTACCACCAGGGAGACATAGACGGGGCTGTTGCCGGCTACAGCGAGGCGATCCGGCTGAACCCGGATTATGCGGAGGCGTATTACAACCGCGGCATCGTATATATCGAGAAAGGTGACTATGACCGGGCCATCGTCGATTTTACCCAGGCGATCCGACTCGCCCCGAATCATATGCCGGCGTATTACAGCCGCGGACGTGCGTATTACTCAAAAGGAGACTACAACCGCGCCCGGGCGGACTGGGAACAGGTCCTGCGAATTGATCCTGATAATGCCGATGCGCAATCCTTTCTCGAACTCCTGCTACAGGCGGGGTATTAGGGTGAATAAACGTTTTTTGGGAAGAAACTGTATGTTTATACAGCTATAGCGCGATACATTGCATAAAGATTGAAATTTTTCTATACTAAACCGCCGTTACAGATTATACCCGGTCCTTTCATTCGGAACCGGCGGCGCTTGTAAGGAGGCCTTCCATGGGCCATGGCGAAGAAGTATCTGACCAGCGCTGCCGGCAGCAGGGTCAACAAGGTCTCTATAGAGAAGAAAACGAACATGATTCCTGCGGCATAGGGTTTGTGGCGGATATCCGGGGCCGTCCTTCCCACAAAATTCTTACCCGGGGCCTGGAAGTCCTGGAACGGATGGAACACCGGGGCGCGAAAAGCGCGGATAACAAAACCGGCGATGGTTCCGGGGTACTGCTGCAAATTCCCCACGGCTTTTACGCGCGGCAGATTCCCGGCCTTCCCGGGCCGGGAAACTACGGTACGGGGCTGATGTTCCTCCCCAAAGACAGGGACAAGCGGGCTCCGGTGGACGAGGCGCTGGAAGAAACCGCCGCCGCCCTGGGGCTCACAATATTTGCCCGGCGGAAAATTGCCGTGGATTCCGCGGTGCTGGGCGCCATGGCCGCGGCGGTGGAACCGGACATAGAACAGCTGGTGCTTGTTCCCGGGGTGGACGGAACGGCGGCCGCCGGATCCGCTGCCAATGGCGGCGCCGCGGCCGCTGACGGGGCAAACCTGGAAATGGCCCTCTACATCTTTCGCAAAAAACTTGAAAAGCGTCTGGGGGAAGCGGGGATTTCCTGGTATATGCCCTCCCTTTCGTCCGGAACAATCGTGTACAAGGGGATGTTTATGCCCGGCCAGCTCCGGGGCTATTACCGAGAACTGGAGGATGAATCGGTGGAAACCGCCGTGGCCCTGGTACATTCCCGGTTTTCCACCAATACCTTCCCCGACTGGCCCCTGGCCCAGCCCTTCCGTATAGTTTCGCATAACGGCGAAATCAATACCATCACGGGGAACCGTTTCTGGATGGCCGCCCGGGAAGCGCTCTTTGCCCGGGAACTACGGGGCCTGCTGCCCGTCATTGAGCCGGGCCGCAGCGATTCGGCCAGCTTCGACAATGCCCTGGAACTGCTGGTCATGTCCGGCCGGACCCTTCCCCACGCGCTGATGATGCTGATCCCCGAATCATGGAACGATAAAAACCCCATCCCCGGCGAACTCAAGGCGTTTTACGAATACCACGCCTGTCTTATGGAGCCCTGGGACGGGCCGGCCTCCATGGTGTTCTGCGACGGCCGTTATGTGGGGGGTACCCTGGACCGGAACGGCCTTCGCCCCTCCCGGTACACAATCACCAGGGACGGCCTGATTGTGATGGCCTCCGAAACGGGGGTCCAGGATTTTGCCCCCGGCGAGGTACAGTACAAAGGCCGCCTCCAGCCGGGAAAGCTGCTGATGGTGGACCTGGCGGAGGGCCGGATTATTCCCGATACCGAGGTCAAGGACAGGGTCTGCAGGGCCAGGCCCTACGCGGAGTGGGTGAGGAATAACGTGATCACCCTGGATCAGGATGCGCCCGGTGTACCGGGGGACGCGGCGGGGCCGGGCTTAAGCGGCCGGGATCTTCTTTTTATGGAGCGGGCCGCGGGCTATACCAGGGAGGACCGGGAACGGCTGCTCCTTCCCATGGCGGAGACAGCCCAGGAACCCGCCAGCTCCATGGGTACCGATACGCCCCTGGCGGTTTTTTCCGCCAAGAGCCAGCTGGTGTATTCGTATTTTAAGCAGGTCTTCGCCCAGGTGACCAATCCCCCCATCGACCCGATCCGGGAAGACCTGGTTATGACCCTGACAAGTTTTGCCGGCGGCCAGCAGAATCTGCTGGAAGAAACCGAAGCCCACTGCCGGCGGATCAAGATTTTCAGTCCCATCATGACCGGGGACGATCTGCGCCGCCTCCTTGCCATACCGGGCTTTAAAGCAAAAACCCTCGACGCCGTGTTTGCGGTAAAGCCCGGAAAGACCGGAAACACCGCCCTGCTCTCCGCGTTACATGCCTTAAGCTCCCGGGCAATTGAAGCGGTACAAGCCGGCGTATCCCTGCTGGTGCTGTCCGACAGGGCGGCCCTTAATCCCCGGCCGCCCGGACCAGCTCTCTGCGGCATTCCGGCCCTGCTTTCCGCGGGAGCGGTGCACCATGCCCTTATCGCCGCGGGGCTTCGCATGGGAACGTCGATCATCGTTGAATCCGCCGAACCCAGGGAACCGATGCACTTTGCCCTGCTCTTCGGATACGGTACGGACCTTATTGTTCCCTACGGCGCGCTGGCGTCCCTGGAATCGTTATGCGCAAGCCAGGAGGGAAAACGGACCGGCGGCTTTGTTCACGCCCGGAAAAACTATATCAAGGGCCTTAACAAGGCGATGCTCAAGGTAATGTCCAAAATGGGGATTAGTACCCTCCGTTCCTACCGGGGAGCCCAGGTTTTCGAGGCGGTGGGCCTGGCGAAGGAAGTGATGGACACCTGTTTCCGGGGTACCCCAAGCCGCATTGCCGGAGCGGGCTTTGCCGAACTGGAAGCGGAAACTCTGGCCCGGTACAACGCCGCCCTGGACGCCTGGGACCGGCGGCCCGAACCGGACGGCGCGGACTTTCTGCTGGAAGGCGCGGGCCAGTACCGGTGGCGGAAAAACGGCGAACGCCACGCCTGGAATCCGGAGGCCGTCTATCTGCTCCAGTGGGCCGCCCGGACCGGGGATTACGGCAAATTCAAGCAGTTCAGCGCCGCGGCCGACGCGCTTAACCAAAGCCCCCATGTGATCCGGGGACTGCTGGATTTCGTCTACCCCGGCGCCTCTCCGGTGCGGGACCGGCCCGCCGCGGCCGTTCCTTTAAGCGAGGTAGAAAGCGCGGAAGAGATCATGAAACGCTTTACCACCGGCGCCATGTCCTTTGGGTCTATTTCCAAAGAAGCCCATGAAACCATCGCCGCCGCGATGAATTCCATCCACGGACGGAGTAACTCGGGGGAAGGCGGCGAAAGCCCGGAGCGTTTTATCCCGCAGAGCGACGGCCGGTGGCTGCGGAGCGCCATTAAGCAGGTAGCCTCCGCCCGGTTTGGCGTAACCAGCCACTACCTGGCTAACGCGGTGGAACTGCAGATCAAAATCGCCCAGGGGGCCAAACCCGGCGAGGGGGGGCAACTTCCGGGCCACAAGGTAGACGGGATGATCGCCAAAACCCGGCACTCCACTCCCGGGGTTACCCTGATCAGCCCGCCGCCCCACCATGACATCTATTCCATTGAAGATCTGGCGGAACTGATCTTCGACCTGAAAAACGCCAACCCCGAAGCGGGGATCAGCGTTAAGCTGGTATCGGGAAGCGGCGTCGGCACCATTGCCGCGGGAGTTGCCAAGGCCCACGCGGACAAGATCCTTATTTCCGGGTATGACGGCGGAACCGGGGCAAGCCCTCAGTCCAGCATCCGCCACGCGGGGCTTCCCTGGGAGCTGGGCCTGGCGGAAACCCACCAGGTGCTGGTACGGAACGGGCTCCGGGGCCGGGTCCGGCTTCAGGCCGACGGCCAGCTCAAGACGGGCCGGGACATTGTTATCGCCGGCATGCTGGGGGCGGAAGAGTTCGGCTTCGGTACGTCGACCCTTATCGTGATGGGCTGCGTCATGATGCGCAAATGCCACGAAAACACCTGTCCCATGGGAGTCGCCACCCAGGACCCGGAACTGCGAAAACGGTTTGCGGGCAAAAGCGAACACCTGGTACATTTTTTCCGTTTCCTCGCGGAGGAAACCCGGGAAATCATGGCCTCCCTGGGGTTTAGGAAATTCGACGACCTGGTGGGCCGTTCCGACCTTTTGGTTCAGCGCAAAATCCTTCCAGGTAAAACTCTGCCGCCGGGTGACGGACCGGACAAGCCGTTTCCCGGGCCGGGAGAAGCCGGACCGGAAAAGGCACTCTCCGCCGCCAAAGCCGCGGGCATCGATCTTTCGGCGATCCTCCACAAAGCGGAAGGTCCCGGCGACATCCCCGGCGGCAGGGCAATCCGCAACGATACGGATCAGATCCACCGGATAAAGAACGTGCTGGACCGGACCCTGATCGACAAATGCGCCCCTTCCCTGGACAAAAAAACTCCCACCTCCTTCGGCCTTCCCATCAAAAATACCGACCGGGCCGTGGGGGCCATGCTCTCCTGGGAAGTAAGCCGGCGTTTCGGCGGTTACGGGCTTCCGGAAAACTTTATCACCGTGGACTTTAGCGGTTCGTCGGGACAAAGTTTCGGCGCTTTTCTGGCCAAGGGCATTACCTTCCGGCTTGCCGGCGATTCCAACGACTACCTGGGCAAGGGCCTTTCCGGCGGCCGCATTGTGGTCTTTCCTCCCGGGGGATCAGGTTTTGCATCCAGCGAAAACATCATCCTGGGAAACACCGTACTCTACGGCGCTACTTCCGGTGAACTGTACGCCGCGGGAATCGCCGGGGAGCGGTTCTGCGTCCGCAATTCCGGCGCCACCGCGGTGGTGGAAGGGACCGGGGACCACTGCGCCGAGTACATGACCGGCGGACGCCTGGTGGTGCTGGGTAAGGTGGGCAGGAATTTTGCCGCGGGCATGTCCGGGGGCATTGCTTATGTGCTGGATCAGGAAGGGAATTTTGAGTACTTCCTTAACAGGGGAATGGTAGAACTTTCCGGTCTGAATAACGAGGAAGACGAAAGCTTTGTAAGGGACACGGTGTCCAAGCATGTGTACTGGACCGGCTCCGCCTACGCCAGGGACATCCTTGACCGCTGGGCGGAGTTCCGGCTCCGCTTTATCAAGGTTCTGCCGGTAGAATACAAGCGGGCTCTCCAGCAAATGAAACTCGCCGAACTTGACAAAAAGCTCTACGAAATCCGGGAGCGGGAAGAACTGGAAGTGAAGAACTAGACCCCTGTCTTCGCGGTTTTACGGTCCCCAGAGACCCCGTTTTTCCCGCCGGGCTTCCTGCTCCAGGCTGCGGAATTCGTCCATAAAACGGAAACTGTATTTGGTATAGGCATGGCCGTACCCTTCCCGGATAAGTTCCGCGTTGTGGCAGCGCCGGTCTTCGGTATACACATAGGCTAGGAGCCGGCCATAACGGTCCCGAAGGTCCCAGTCAAAGGCCAGGAACACGGTTTTACCCAGAAGCCGCCCTTTGGTAAACGCGCCGGCCTCCGCGCCGAAACGCTCCACCTCCCGCCGGGGGTGGACCGTTTCCGGCGTATCCACCCCGATAAGCCTGACCGTTTCCACCACCCCCAGGCCCGCGGGCGGATTGGGTATCCGCACCCGGATGGTATCGCCGTCCACGGATTCAACAACCTCCGCCCTGGCAAGCCGGGCAAAATCCACCGCGGCAAAACCCGGGGGCTCTTCCCGGTTAACCCGGTAGATCCCGGAACCGGCGGCGGCAGGGCGGGTATCCGCTTCCCGAAGCTGCGGCGGCTTACAGATCAAACAGGGACCGTACCCGGAACGGACCGCGTCGCCAAGGGTTACCTCAATACGGGAGGATCTGAGGGTACCGCAGTCCGCCCGGTGATAACGCCTTCCCTGACCGGTGATATACACAACGGCATCCTGATCCGCGGGCTGCGCAAAGCCGGTAACGGAAACCAGAACAAGAAAAACCGCATAGGGGCACAAGAAAAGGAAACGCCGGAGAACAGAGAGATATACCCTGACAGGGATAGCCGCATCCATGGCGGCGGGGCTGTCCGCCATCCGGCAGCTTTTAAAACAGCCGGGCCCCGCGGGCAAGGTCATGAATCACCCAGCAGAAAATCCCGCAGCGCCGCCAAATCGTTGGGAAGCGCCGCCGCCCGGGCATCCCGCTCCAGGGCCCGCCGGATTGTTCCGGGGACGGGGACCGGCCCGGTAAGGCCTTCCACGGTTTCGGAAAATTTTGCCGGATGGGCGGTGGCCAGTACCGCGACAGGCCCCGCCGCGGCGGCGCCCGGAAAACCGGAATCCGCCAGCTTCCGTACCGCCGTCCAGCCCACTGCCCCGTGGGGGTCCAGATAATAGCCGTGATTCCGGAAAACCCCGGCAATGGTACTGCGGGTTTCGTCATCGCTTACCCAGGCGCCCCGGATCACGCGCCGCATTTCCTCGCAGCTCCAGTGGGCGGCCATGCGTTCAAAGTTACTGGGCGCTCCCACATCCATGGCGTTGGAAATGGTGGCCCGGGAAAGCCGGGGCTTGTAATCGCCGCTTTCAAGATACTCCGGCACGGTTTTGTTGACATTGGTGGCGGCGATGAACCCCGCAATGGGCGCTCCCATGGTCATGGCATACAGGCCCGCGGTAAGGTTCCCCAAATTGCCGCTGGGGACACAGAACAAAACCGGGCCGCCCTTAAAGTCGGCGGGTTCGGAGAATCCGGCCAGTTCGACAGATCCGGCCGGACCTGCCGTTCCTGGCGGATTCGCCGAACCTGTTTTCCGGGGCGTGGCCTCGCCGTCGCCGTCGCCGCGGCCCGCAAGGGCCTTTCCCGCCGCGGCGGCATAGTATACCGCCTGGGGAATAAGCCGGGCGATGTTGATGGAATTGGCGGAAGACAGCGCCAGTTTTTCCCGTAAAAGGGCGTCGCCAAAAGCCGCCTTAACCAGGGCCTGGCAGTCGTCAAAGCTGCCTTCCACGGCCAGGGCGGAAATGTTACCCCCCAGGCCGGCTATTTGCTTTTCCTGCAGATCGGTCACCCGGCCCCTGGGATACAGTACGGTAACGGAAATTCCTTCCACCTTATAAAAGCCGTCCGCCACCGCTCCGCCGGTATCCCCGGAGGTTGCCACCAGGATATGCAGGGGCCGGTCTTCTCCCCGGCGGAGCCAGGAAAAAGACCGGGCCATAAAACGGGCGCCAAAGTCCTTAAAAGCCGCAGTGGGGCCGTGAAACAGCTCCAGAACCAGCGGGACCGCGGCGGAAGAGTCCCCGGATACCGGAACTAGGGGCGCGGTAAAGGGAAAAGCCCCGGCGCAGATTTCTTCCAGGACCGGATCGGGTATATCCTCCGTCACATAGGGTTTAATCGTTTCAAAGGCTATGTCCAGAAAAGACATGGTTCCCAGCGAATTTTTAACCGCCCCCCTGTAGAGGGGAATCGCCTGGGGAATAAAAAGCCCCCCATCGCCCGCCAAACCCGCCAGGGCGGCTTTTGCGAAGGAAAGCGAAATACTTTTATCTCTGGTACTGTAATAGATCATAATGAGCTTGCATAAAATAGGATAATGCCACTATACTAATATTCTATGGCAAATACAAGTACAAAAAAGGTTGTCCTCGCAGTTGACGATATGGCTGTAAGTCTTACGACGATCCGTACTATCCTTCAGCATGAGTATGATGTCCGCCTGGCAAAGTCGGCGGCCCTGGCACTGGAAATGCTTAAACAGATCAAGGTGGATCTTATCCTGCTTGATATTGAAATGCCTGAAATATCCGGTCTGGAATTTGTCGGTCTCCTGAAAAAAAATCCCGAGTTAAAAAACATCCCCGTTATTTTTGTGACCAGCCACGCCAATCCCCAGTTTATCGACCAGGCCATGGCCTTTGAGGCGGAAGGGTATATTGTAAAGCCTTTTATTCCCGAAGCGCTGATTAAGCGGGTTAAATCGGTACTGTGCGAAGAGAGCGGGGAATAACCCCGCCCGGAAACTTCCGGGTAAGCGGGTTTCGGACAATGAACCGCCCCGCCCAAAGAGCCCAGAGGCGGGGTATCAGGCCCACTACGAATAGACCCGCGGACGGAATAAACGGCTTCGTTACCGGAGCTTTTTCCTGAGTTTCCGCCGGTTTCGGCGGTCCTCTTCTTTCTTTTCCTCCCTGGAGAGTTCCCGTACGGGATACACCCTAACCGGTTTGGAATCAGGAAGCCGGGCAGCAATTACAAGCCACAGCAATCCCGCCAGGATCATAATAAAGCTGAATACCTGGCCGGTGGAAAAATTAAAAGGCGAAATAAAGAGGGCTGGGGGAATATCGGTTTTAACCAGGGTGATCCGGTAGCCCAGGCCGGCGTCCGGTTCCCGGAAATATTCGATCATAAAGCGGAAAAAACCATAGCCGATAAGGTAGATACCCGTTAGAAATCCCTTAAAGGGCTTTTTATTCCTCAGCAGCCAGATGATAAGCCAGAGTACGACCCCCTCGAACAGCGCCTCGTAAAGCTGTGAGGGATGGCGGGGCAGGTTAACAAAGCCGTTTACCGCCGCGGCGCCGGTCTTTTCCGTAAGGGTCCGGACCCATTCTTCCCCCAGGGAAAGTTCCGCCCCGGGAAAAACCATCCCCAGGGGTCCCGTTGTTACCCGGCCGTAGAGTTCGCCGTTGATAAAATTGCCAAGTCTCCCCGCGGTATACCCTAGGGGAATGCTGGCGGCAAACATATCGGCAATTTCCCGGGGGTCAAAACGATGGCGGAGGGAATAGATAAGGATTGCCAGGGCGCCGCCGATAACCCCGCCGTGGTAGCTCATCCCCAGCAGTCCGGTAAAGCGGCCGTTTCGGAAAGGCCACAATACCAGCCAGGGTTCCCGGCGGTAAATGGGGCTGGTCTCGTAAACGATGGTGGCAAAGATCCGTGCCCCCAGCACCAGGGCAAGGATCCCCCAGAAAAAGAGCCCCGAAAGTTCATCGCCGCTCATGGGGAAATTCCGTTCCCGTACCTGCCTGCGGTAGAGCAGCCAGGCAATGCCAAAGGCCACCAGGTACATCAGGCCGTACCATCGGAAAGGGAGCCCGGGAATGATTTCCGGCTTAAGCCATTCAGGAAATTTAACAGCCAATAACATTGTCATATCATACCCGGCGGAGGCTTTCTCTGACCAGCCCCGGCGCATTGACAAATCCCCCGGAATCCGGAATACTTAACTTAACCGGGAGGTTCCAATGGCATACACCTTTACCAGGCAGGGCATTTTACGGGGCGGCGTATTTTTCCTTTTCTTTTTGATCCTCTGTGCCGCCGGGAATGCCCAGAACGAAGGCTGGCGGCCCATACAACCCGCCGACAATCTACTTGGCGCCTGGGAAGGAACCGACATCCTGGCGATCCCCAAAAACGAAGAGGCCTTTATTCCCGATTCTTCCTTAACGGTTACCATCCGGCTGGTGTATGCCCGGACGGGGGAACAAAAAACCACCACGCTCGTAGTAGGCATGAATTTTGAACAGCTCCTGATCGACTGGCTTGCCATGCCCCAGGTAAAGGAACAGGGGATCACCAAAGATCAGCTTTGGGGTTTGCTGGTCGACCAGATGCAGGTAATGCTTCCCGGGGTAACCTTCCAGGGCTATTCCCTGAGCTTTGAAATGTCCCAGGCCGACGAATTCTTTGGCGCCGACGATGACTCCCTGGAAATTAACCGGCGGAGGAACAAGATAAGGGTTACGTTTCCGGAACCTCTCAGCCTGGGACTGGGGGACGAGGGGCTTTCCCAAATGGTCCTTACCAAAAAACGTTAGAGAGTGCCGGGGAGCCATGGGCGTTTATTGATACGGTGTATTCTTATGAGGCATCCGGCCTTTCGGTAAGATTTTATTTTGGGGCATCATGGGCCGCCTTACCAGTCCTCCGGGCGGGGTGGTTTTGCGCCTTTCACCGCTGAAGCCTCCAGCTTACCGTATATTCCCACGTTCCCGGCAGTTTGGAGGCGGCCGCCGTCAGGCCCAGGCGGCTTTGTTTTCCCCGGACCGCGGCGGAAAACGAAGCGTTCCAGAAGCCATCTTTGCCCGCGGTTTGTTCATATCCCGCCTTTGCGGAAAACCGGACCGCCAGGGTCCGCTTTTGTGTCCCCCGCCGCCAGGTCCAGGAAAGGCTTTGGGAAACACGGCCCGATACAAAGTCATGGCCGTCTCCGGCCCTGCCGGTGATTTTTCCTTGGCTTACCGAATCGACCGGCCCCAGCTTAAGGGCCGCCAGGGCTCCCGCGCTGTCCAGTACCTTTTCCCTGTCCCTGCCGTCCCGGTCCAGGGACAGGGAAAAACGGCTCAAGGCCAGGGGAGCGGATGACGCGGGAAGCCGGCAGTACAATTCCAGGGACCGGCGGTTAACGCTTCCGGCCATCGAGGCAAAATCCCAGATCGGCCCGGTATCCGGCTCCTCCGGTCCTGAACCCCGGACCAGGCCGCTGAGCCGGAACAGGCTGGACCTCCGGCCCCGCCTTTCCAGCCGGACCGCGCCCCGGACCCCCGCTCCGGGAACAGCGCCGGAGGAATCCACATAACGGCTCCCCGCCCCGTCCGCGGCCAGGGAAAGCCGCCAGGGCCTGTCGCCGAAACGGAGGCCCAGGTTGCCGTAATAGTCCCTGCCAAAGCCGAAGGTTTCCGACCGGGCAAAATCCGCGGCAAAACCAAAGCCGGGGATATTGAAAATCAGGGTTCCCGCAAAGAGCCGGGTATCCCGTCCGGGCAGGGACGGAGCCGTACTAAACCAGGCCGAAGCGGTCCGCTCGGGCAGCTCCCGCCGGGTATAGAAGCCTTCCAGCCGGACCAGGCCCGCTTTCCCAAAGTGATAATCCGCCCCCGCCGTTCCCGCGGGGATCCGTTCTTCACCGGCGCTGACCGCGGCGGATACAAACCCCCGGAACCGTCCCGCCCCCGTATTCAGCAAAGGGGTTCCCAGATAGGCGTAACCCTGGGGAACCGCCGTAGAAGCGGGGGCGGTTTTCAGGTCCGCCGAGGAAGGGGCGTGGACTTCCGCGTAGGGCGCGCCCCTGATCCAGATATTACGGACCCTGGCCGCAAGACCATAGCTGTCCAGGACTCCGTACAAAATCCGGGATCCCGTGGGAATATGGTACAGCCCGGCGCCGGGCTGGGTAACGGTTTTGTCCGCCGAATCGCCGCCGAAACTCCCGGTAAAACCGGCCCAGCTTGACGCGGGCCGCCTGTCCAGAAGCTGGAACCGGAGTTCCAGGGCCGGTCCGGGAATATCAAGCTGAATCTCAAAACGGCCGGTAAGGTTTCCCCCGCTTTCCCATGAACCGGACCAGAGAAATCCGGGCAGCAGAGCGGGCCCGGCCCGGGCGGGTTGAGCCGCGGCGGCGGTTCCGGGCTTCGCCATATCCGCAGCCGTTGGCCCATTCGACGCAGTCGTATCAACCGGTATCGCCGTACCACCCGTATTAAGCGGCACACGAAATACCGTATCCGGCGCTGCCGGATCAGCCGCCATACCAAGCGCCGCAAGGACACAAAAGAGGCCGTTCATGCCCCCCTATAGGGCGCAGCCGTTCAGGGCGCTTGTTTACGGATCGGTATATAGCCGGTTTTTTCAACCAGGGTCTGTCCCTGGGACGACAGCATCCAGTCGATAAATTTCCGGATGTTTGGTGTTTCGTTTCCCGCGGTAACCGCGTAGAAGGGCTGAACAAAGGGGTAGGTTTTGTTTTGTATGTTTTCCTGTGACGGGTAGATCCCGTCAACGGACAGTATTTTTATTTCGCTGCTGTTGACCATATCGTTGGTATAGAACCGGAAGGAATAGCCGATGGAATTTTTATAGTTTGTATAATCGGAAACCGCCTCCACCATGTCGCCCATGCCGTAGGGTTGAAGCCATGTTACCGGTTTCATGATGGGGGTATCACAGGAGAAACCGCTTGAGCGGTTCGGCTGGATTTCTTAATTGTGGCGCACACTTTTTTCACTTAGATTTTATTTTGGCGCAATACGGACAGTTCCTGTCAAGGGCGGGTTCCTTGACAGAAAGCTTCCGGGGGCGTATGGTTTGTACATTGTAGTTATATTTTATTTTCCAAAGAAGGAGAGGTGTATGAATTTACGTGAACGGTTTTTGCTGGTTCTGGCTTTGATGTGTTTTGCCGGGTTTCAGGCTTTCGCCCTGGAAGTTACGGGTTCTCCCCCAGGGGGTGAGGGTCTAAGTACTGCCCAAACTAATGATATTGAGGATGCATTTTGGGGCATTGTAGGTGACATCAATGATGAGATTAAGAACATCGACGCCAATCCGGAAAAGCTGATCAAGGGCTTTGCCGACGCTTCAACCTTTTCCGCCCTGGGGGCAACCCAGCGGGCCTATGGGGAATACAAGCTGTGGGCCTTTACCATCGGCCCCATGGTGGGGATCCGCCTGCCCGGCAGCAATATCTCCGGCGCAATCGACGAGATTCAAAATGTGGGGGATACCCTGGAGGAAGACGGCGACATTAAGGCGGGGCTCAATATCCAGGGGATCACCGGCCAGTTCAGCCTGAATACTTCCAAATTCCTGCTGGACAATCTCTATCTGGGAATACGGTTCGGGTACTTTAACCTAAAAGCCGTTGAAAATCTGGAATTCAAAACCTTCCATATCGGCTTAACAGGGAATTACCAGCTGCTTAAGGGGACTAATGTGGTATCAGGGCTTTTCCGCTGGCGGGGCGTCAATGTGGGGGCGGGGCTTATTTTCCAGAGAACCACCCTAGGCTATACCTATGAACTGGACCGACAGGAAGGAGATATAAGTGGCGGCAGTGGCGGCCGTCTTTATGTCGATCCGGCAATTAACTTTGACATGAAGATCAATACCTTTATCATTCCCCTAGAGGTAAATACCTCGGCCCAGCTTTTATGGGTCCTTAACCTGAACCTGGGTTTGGGGGTGGACGTGGCCTTTGGTAAAAACACCACTACCTTAAACATGTCCGGCGATATTAACGGCGACACGGCCTCCGGTATTACCACACCGGGATACCTGACTGTGGACGCCGGCGGATCCATGGGCCCCACGATCTTCAACCCCAAGGTTATGGCAAACATCGGCTTTAAATTTGGCCCGGTGATTATCGACGTACCCGTTACCTACTACTTTGTGGGGGGACCGGGGTTCAGCGTCGGCATCACCCTGGGGGCCGTCTGGTAATGAAGCGGCTTATCCTCCCGGCCCTGCTGCTGGTTCTGGCGGGGCTTGGCTACAGCCAGCCCCGGCTTCTTCCCCAAAGCGCCGGGACCGCTCCGGTTTCGGGGGAATCGGTGCTGGTTATCGCCAACAGACTGCGGGACGACAGCGTCGTCATTGCCGTGGACGGCGTCAGGAAAGCCCATCTTATGAAGGGCGAAACGGCAAGCATCGTTGTCCCCAACGGCAGACGGGCGGTACAGGTGATCCAGCTCCGCTGGAACAGCGGAAAAAACAGCTGGGAAGAACGGGGCGATGATACCAGGCACATAAACTGCAAGAACCGGACAATCGCCCTGGACGTGGAATCCGGCCCCGATATTACCGTCGGGGGGAAATCCCCGGTCCGTTACGGAACAACCGGCACCGCGGAAGCGGCGGCCTCCGCGGCCAGGGAAGCCGCCGGCCGGGCTTTCGAGGATGTTGAGGATCCGGGGCAATAAACTTCCCCGCCCTGAAGCTCCCCCGCGCAAGCGGGTTCTTGGGATATTAGAGCCGCTGCGAATAACGTCATTTGGGCGGCGTTACCATGGCGATGTAAAGTTCCGTCTCTCCCACGGTCAGCCCCAGCCGCTCGGCTATTAATTCAGCGGAAAAACCGGCGTGGTGCAGTTCGGCTATCCGCTCCTTTAAAGGGGGCGGTTTGGGCGCAAGTTCCCGGGAAACGGTAATTTTGGGCGGGGGCTTTTTTTCCGGTCCGGTAATTTCCAGCTTTTCCAGCAGGGAATGTTTTCCCCGGCTGCCCGCGGCATAGGCCGCCGCCGCGGGAGCGGCGGTTCTGTCCAGGGATACAAAAGCCTGGCTTTCCGTTTTCCGCCGTTCCAGTTCCCTGCTTAAAACAACAATGCGCCGTTCCGCTTCGGCACAGGCCTTGTCCGCATCGGCGCAGGCTTCCCTAAGCTGGCGGATCTTTTCTTCCAGCAGCTGAAGATCCTGTTCGGTCTTTTCGTCAATGTCCGCTTCAAGCTGCCGGACTTCTTCCCGCAGGATGGTCAGGACATGGTCCGGATCGGTCCTGCGCCGGACATAGGATTTAAGGTAGAGGAGGGCAAAAAACCACAGCGCCAGAATCAGGGCAAAGCCCGGAAAAAACCAGTTCATCCCGGATACGATACCCTAGAGGGTAACGTCGATGTTTCTGCCCAAATCAGGATCGCTGATAACTGTTTTGTCTTCGGCCGGAGGCTCTTCCTCCCGGTCCCTGCGGCGGTCTTCCGCCTCCTGCCCCTTTCTGCCGCCGTTTTTGTCCTTTATCTCTTCGGCCCCGTCCCCCATATCCTGGGCTTCGTTCACCGCCCTGATCCGCTCATCGGTATGCCGCTGTATCTGGGACTGCTGAATGGCCTGCTGAATTGCCGCCCCTTCGCGCTGGGCCGCTTCCTGCTTCCCCACCTTGTCGGCCTGGGTAAACAGCGTCTGAAGGTCAATTGGAGAAATAGCCATCGGGACCCTTCTTTGATTCTTCATCGGGTTCTTCATACTTGGTCACCCGCACCAGGCCGTTTTCAAGAATAAAGGTTACCGCCCGGTATTCGTTGCGGACATCTTCTTTGGCATCCCGGATCAAGATCTTTACCCCCGGATATACCTTGGAAGAAGCGGAAACCCTTCCCCGGGCTTTAAGGGTGGCAAGGAAGGTCTGTATTTTTTCCGTTTCCTGTTTGTTTTTCCGCAGATCTTCGGTTACCTCCTGCCGCTTGTCCATCAGCTCGGTAAGGTACGCTTCTTTGTCCTCGGGCAGGCTTTTCCGCTGTTTTTTTATGTTAATCAGGGTCTGGATATTGAGCTGGATTTCTTCCAGCTGCTTGTCGCCTTCCGCTTTTTTTATTTCCAGAATTTCAAGCTGTTCCTTGCTCTTCGGATCAAAACCTACCTCGCAGATCGTTTCGGTTCCGCTGGTGGGGCTTCCGATGCTTTTGGCGTTAATCTCTTCGGTGGCCCGCAGCCGCCCCCCTACGATGGAAGCCCGCTTTCCCTTGCAGACAATCCGTTTAAAGGCGTCTACCCGGGAATTGATAATGCCGTCGGAAACAACCACCATATTGCCCGCTTCCACCTGGGCGTTTTCTATAAACCGCGCCCAGATAGAACGTCCGGCACGGATAATACCGGTACTCTTCCCCGTAATTCCCTGGTGAACGATGATGTCCCCTTCCGCGTCCAGTTCCGCCTTTTCCACGGTACCGTCCACTTCGATATTGCCCGCGGCTTTGACCGAATACCCGTCCTCCACGGTGCCGGAGATAACTACGTTCCCCAGGAAAATAATGTTTCCGGTTTTGATATTGACATTCCCCTGGACGGTGTATACGGGCTCCACATTGATCTTGCTCCCGGAAAGCACCACCTGGCCGTTCATGTCCGCCACAATGGTAACGCCGTCGTCCGCGACATGGACATTCTTGCCCAGCGGCAGAACGATGTCCCTGCCGTTTTTGGCCGGAAGTACCTTGCCCGTTACGGTCCGGCCCACGGTCCCGTCTTCCGCGGGAATTTTAACCGCCAGGGGCTGGCCCTCCACCACATTCTGGATAATGTTCAGATCCTTAAAGTCAACCCGGCCGTTGGACCCTTCCCGGAGCCTGACCTTGGACTGATCTGTTTCAAAATTATACTGGATATAGGCATCCCTGCCGTCCGCGGGCCTGATTCCCGCCGCCACCTGTACCGGCTCCTTATAGGAAGGCCTGTCGGCATACTCGGAGAGTACTTCCTCATCGACCCCAAAAATAACCTTATTGCTCCGCAGAAATGCAAGCAGGGTTTCCATGGCCAGATCACAGCCGCCAAGCCCCGGCGGGGTCATGATAACCGAAACTTTCATTTCGTCGGCGGTAATGTCCGCGGAAACCATGGCGTCATTCGCCGGCTGCCGCTGGAAGCCGCCTATCCGTTCATAGATTCCCGCTTCCGCCCCGATAATTTCCTGGACCTTTTCAAGGTCGTAATCCGAAATTCCCCGGGCGGCGATAAGCTGGGTTACCGCCGCGGGATTAACCTCTTTCCCCCGGCCCACGGGGGGCGTCACTTTCAGAAACACCCCGTCATAGAGAAGGTGCAGGCAGGCTTCCCCGTCCCTGTTCACGGCCATCCTGGCGGTTTCCGTAGCAGCCTCCGCAGCGGCTTCCTTTTCTTCTTCGATGGTTTCGGCGGTTACCCGTTCATAGGCCTTTATTTTCCAGTTTTTTGCGCCGCTGCCAAGCAGCCCGGAAAACCCCCGGACCGTCACTTCGTACTCAATGCGCCGGACGGGAAGATTGAGCAGCACCGCCGCCTCCGCCGCCGCCTCTTCCAGCGTGGCCCCCTCGGCTTCCACGGCATGGATAGACCTGTCCCGCTCCAAACGATCCTTCATTGCGTGCTGGAGCTGAACAAAATCAACCATTACGTACCCCTAAATGATGCCTGGCATTACATGCCTGCATTATCTGCCGGCATGTAATACCGGGCACTGCAATGCCCGGTATCTATACAATACCTTTTCGGATATTGGTCAGCTTTGACCGCAGGTGAAGTATGGCCTTGGTATGAAGCTGGGAAACCCGGGATTCGGTTACCTCCAGCACCTGGCCTATTTCCTTGAGGGTCAGGTCCTCGTAGTAATACAGGACCAGGATCTTTTTTTCCTTTTCGGGAAGATCGTTGATGGCGTTAACAATTACCCGGCGGATTTCTTCTTTTTCCACGATGATGTCGGGATTAAGGCTGGAGGGGGATTCGATGCTGTCGCCGATGGAAACTTTGTCGTTTTCGTCCCCGGAAAACCACACGTCGCTTAAGGAAAGAACCGACGTACTGGAAATCCGCTGCATGGTTTTAAGGTATTCCCCCTCGTCCATTCCCAGGGACCGGGCAATTTCCTGATCCGTGGCGGTCCGGCCCAGCTGGGCTTCCAGGGAACCGATGGCGTCTTCCACTTCCCGGGTTTTCTGCCGTACCGACCGGGGCACCCAGTCGATTGAACGGAGTTCGTCAAAAATAGCTCCCCGGATCCGGGTAACCGCGTAGGTCTTAAATTTTACGTTTTTTTCGGGGTCGAATTTGTCAATCGCGTCCAGAAGACCAAAGACCCCGAATCCTACCAGGTCGTCAAATTCCACATTATGGGGCATGCCCATGGCAACCTTTCCGGCCACGTATTTAACCAGGGGAGCGTACTGTTTGATAAAAATTTCCCGAATTTGGGGATCCCGTTTTTTACGGTACTGAACCCAGAGTTCTTCTTCTGTTTTTTCTTCAAGGGCTTGATGGGGCTTATCGGAACCCCAGAAAGTCTTCCCCATAGCTTATCCTTTTTCGTCCTTTTTTAATACGGTTTGTATTGCCTGGGCCAGCTCTTTGGGATTAAAATCCCCCTTCAGGGTTGTTCCCGAACCCAAAGAGGAACGGGGCCTCCCTGGTTCCGGCGTATCAAAACTAACAGCGCCCGCATCAAATTCCCCCGGCTGGGGAGTAAAGGTTTCCGAAAGGCCGTCCATGTCGGGAAAGGCCTCCGCCCCGGATGAAGCGGGGGAAGAACCGGCAAAACCGCCGGATGAAAGGTTCCCCGGGCCGTCCGAAATATCCTGAGTATCAGTATAATCTACCTTTTCTTCCTGGTCCAGTGGTGTATCCCCGGGATTTTGCCGGGTCCGGGCGCTGGGCCGTCCTCCGATATCATCCACCAGGTCGGAGCTGTCCTGGGGGAAAGCGCCCGCAACGGGCCCCTCCTGGATATTAACAATGGAACCCGATACGGGTATGCCCAGATCGTCCTCCGCCCCGCTTAACAATTCCGGCACATACTGGCCCAAAAGCCAGAAGATCAGGCAGGACAGGCCGAAAAACAGGGCCCCAAAGAACAGGGCCCGCAGCAGGAGGGCCAGAAAACCGGTTCCGCTGACAAGGCCGATAAGCAAAGAAAGGGCAAAGGCCGCCCCTGCGGCTATACCGCCGGCCTTAAAGTTAAACAAGGTTTACGATTCCCCCCTGAACATCCGTTTTAACATATTACCGAATCCTCCGTTATCCCGAACCTCGGTTTTGTCCATGCGGCCCATAATATGCTGAACGCACTGCGAGGCCTTGCATTTCGGGTCCACCACCATAAAGGGCCGTTGTTTAAGTACCGCATGGGATACCGCGGTGTCATCATAGATAAAGCCCAGGTATTCCAGTTTAAGATTTAAAAACTGGCTGGTAATATTGATCATCCGGTCCGCAATTTTGGCGCCCTCCGCGGCATTTTTAACCCGGTTTACCACCAGTTTAAGCCCCATATTAAGGCTGTTGATTTCCGTGGCGATGATCTTGATGATCCCGTAGGCGTCGGTAATCGCCGTAGGTTCCGGGGTGGTGATAATAACCGAATCATCCGCGGCGGCTACAAAATCCAGCACATTGCTGGAAACCCCCGCGGAGGTATCGATGATAACGATGTCCGCGGAAGAAAGGGTCCCCAGCTCATCAATAAAGCCCTGCCGTTCGCTTTCGTTCAGGTTGGCTATTTTGGAAAATCCCGACGCCCCCGCCACAATAGAAATGCCGTATTCGGTCTCCACCATGATTTCCTTCATGGTCTTCTGTTTGCGGATCACATGGTACAGGTTGAATTTGGGGATCATGTTCAGCATCACGTTCACGTTGGCAAGCCCCAAATCGGCGTCCATGACCACCACCTTCTTACCTGCCCGGGCATAGGCCAGGGCCAGGTTAACCGACACATTGGTCTTTCCCACGCCGCCCTTGCCGGAGGTAACGGTGATGATCCGGGCCTTTTTTCCGTCTTTACCCTTGGAAGGTTTTTCGTAGGAACTGTTTTTTTGCCTCATCATCTCCCGCAGTTTTTCCGCCTGATCTTCCATAGGTTACATCCCATCCTTTGAGCTGAAATAGTCCGCCAGGGCGTTCCGGTCCACCGTAAATCCGTCAAGCTTCATCAGCAGGCGGACTACCAGGGCCGGTTCTATATCCGAAGGAACGGTCTGGCCGGTGGTAACAAAAGAGATACCCTTGCCTTCCTCCGCCAAAACGCTGATTATATTGCCGATTCTGCCGGTTTCGTCCAGCTTGGTGATGATCACCGCCCTGTATTTAAAGGGTTCGAACTGTTTCAGGGTTTCCCGGACATCGCTGGCCTTGACGGCGGCGGAAACGCACAGGTGGACCTCCGTCCGGCCGGAGGGGCAGGCGTCCAGTACGGCCTTCATCTTTCCCAGCTCTTCCAGATTCCGGGGGCTCTTGCCGATGGTGTCGATCAGCACAAAGTCCACTCCCTCATGGTAATGGGACAGGGTCCGGCGCAGCATATCGTAACTGTCCACGGAACTCACGGGGATTTCCATGATTTCGCCGTACTTTTCAATCTGCTGTTTTCCCCCGATGCGGTAACTGTCCAGGGTGATAAACCGCACCTGCTTTTTCCAGATCCCCTCGGTCCGATCCCCGTAAAAGGCGGCGAGCTTGGCGATGGTGGTGGTTTTTCCCGTTCCGGTGGACCCTACCAGCACAATGATCCGGGGCCGCTTTTTTGCCGGGGCGCCGGGCCGGGGTTCGCTTTCCCGGTAAATCGAAATCCGCTCCCCGATCCAGGGAACCACCCGTTTCTGCACTTCTTCATAGTTGTCCAGTTCTTCCAGGGGGAATTCCTTCCGGGCCCGGTCCAGGATGGTTTTGATAAAACCGGGGGAAAAATCGTTCTGGACCAGATCCTCTTCCAGTTTTACCAGGGAGGGGTGTTCGGTTTGTTCGGCGCTCCGGGGAGGAGCTTCGATCCTTGTTTCAATTTTTTCGTTAAGGGTCCGGAGTTCCTTTAAAACCGCCTGCATGGTTGTCTCCGGAACGGCTTTACCCGCCGCAGCCAGTACCTGCCGTTTGGCGGTTTCCAGATCCGCGGCGGGAGCGGGCGGCGCCGTATATCCGTAGGTCCCGGTCATTTCCACTTCTTCATGGCTGCCGATGCCCAGGAAGCCCCCTTTCCGGACGGTTTTTTCAAGCATGACCTTGACTCCGCTCCCGTACCGGGCCTTAATCTTTTCCATACATTCAGTATAGGTCCGGGCCTGCTCGGTAAAATACGGCATTGCTTATCTGCTCCTACGCGGCGCTTTCAATTTTTATCTCGCCCACCGCATTAACGGTGATTTCGTCGGCGATTTCCGGCACCGACAGCGCCACCAGATCGGGCAGTTCCCGGGAAACGGAAAGCTTGACCAGAAAACGGGCGGCTTCGGAACAGAGGATAACCGGTATCCAGCCCTGTTCCCGGACCGCCGAGATTGCCCGGGACAGGGCCTTGATCCAGTCCCGCTGTACCGGAGGATCCAGGGCGGAAATAACCCCCGAAGAGGTTTCCACCCTGCTGTCGACAATCTTCTGTTCCAGCCCCGGGTCTATGGTAAGGACCCGCAGAATCTTTTCGTCATCCGCGTACTGGAGGCAGAGCTGCCGGGACAGGGCCTGCCGGGCCTTTTCGGTCAGGAACTGAACGTCCCTGGTAGCCGGACCGTAATCCGCCAGGGTTTCCAGAATGGCCGTCATATTCCTGATAGAAACCTGTTCTTTCAGCAGATTCTGGATTACCTTCTGGATTTCGCCCAGGGACAGATGCTTCTGGACTTCCTCAACCACCGCCGGATAATTGGTCTTAAGGGCGTCCAGGATCCCCTTGGTTTCCTGGCGGCCCAGAACCTCCGCCGCGTGGCGCTTGATGATCTCCGTCAGGTGGGTGGCAATAACCGAAGGGGGATCCACCACCGTATATCCCGCCCGCTCCGCCTCGTCCCGTTTATCGGCGCTAACCCAGAGGGCGGGAAGCCCGAAGGCGGGGTCCTGGGTCTTTTCCCCGGGAAGTTCGTCTTTTACGCTTCCCGGGTTAATGCAGAGGAAGTAACCCATACGGATCCTCCCCCGGCCCACATCAACCCCTTTTATCTTAAGGCAGTACTCGCTGGGTTCAAGCCGCATATTGTCGATGATCCTGATCGGGGGAATTACCAGCCCCAAATCCAGGGCCGATTCCCGGCGGATCCGCTGGACCCGTTCCAGGAGTTCCGCCCCCTTGTCCCGGTCCACCAGGGGGATAAGCCCATACCCCAGCTCCAGGGACAGGGGATCCAGGGGCACTACCGGGGACATTTCCGCCGCCTCTTCCCTGGGTTTGGCCGCATCCGCGGTTTTGGACATAACGGCCTCAAAGTCCCGCTTTTTCTTCCGGCTCAAGCGGAACGCAAGAAAACCCAGGAGCAGGGCCATGGGGATAAGCACGTACCAGGGAAAACCGGGCAGTATGGAAAAGAGAAGCAGCACCCCCGCGCCTATCCAGTATATCCGGGCGTCCCGGGAAAATTCTTTGGTTACGTCCTCGCCGAAGGTTCCTTCCGACGCGGACCGGGTGACGATAATGCCCGTCGCGGTGGAAATCAGCAGCGCGGGAAACTGGGAAAGGAGGCCGTCACCGATGGAAAAAGAAATGTAGGTTCCCACCGCTTCGGCAATCGTTTCTCCGTGGAGCGCCGCTCCGATAATGATCCCCCCCAGGATATTTACCGCGGTAATAAGGATCCCTATCTTGACGTTGCCGGAGATAAATTTACTGGAACCGTCCATGGCGCCGTAAAAATCAACCGTCCGCTGGAGGTCGTTCTTCCGGGCTATGGATTCCTCTTCGGTAATGGCCCCGGAATTGTACTCCGCCTCTATGGCCATCTGTTTTCCCGGCAGGGCATCCAGGGTAAACCGGGCAGCCACTTCGGCGATGCGGGTGGCCCCCTTGGTAATAACCACCGCCTGGACGGCGATGATCACGATAAAGATCACAAAGCCCACTACCAGGCCCTCGGTACCGCCGGAACCTACCACAAAGGAGGAAAAGGCCCGGATCATCCTGCCGTTAAAGGCCGCCCCCTGGGTAAGGATAAGCCGGGTGGAGGAAACGTTCAGGGCCAGGCCGAAAACGGTGGATACCAGCAGGACCGTGGGGAAGGAAGAAAAATCCGTGGCCTTTTTGGTATAGAGGACAATGAGCAGTATCAGCAGAGCCAGCACCAGGTTCATTGCCATCAGGGCGTCCAGCAGGACCGTGGGCATGGGAACTATCAGCATCACCACCACCGCGACCACCGCCACGGCGATGGCAATATCGCTGCGGTTTCCCAAAACACCCCTTACCGGAACGTTTACCGTTCTTGCGTCAGCCATATTCTTTCATCCCCGCCTTTTACGCCCTCATGCCCTCGGTCACGCGGCGCTGTTCATCCATCTGCCTGATCCGGCCCAGAATTTCCGCAATGGCCCGGTAATAGGCTTCGGGCACATACTGCCCCACCTCCAGGTCCGCGTAGAGGGCCCGGGCCAGGGGTTTGTTTTCCACCACCGGCACGTCGTTGTCCCGGGCAATGCCCCGGATTTTAAAGGCCATTTCATCCGCACCCTTGGCGGTCAGGACCGGCGCGGCCATGGTATGCTCATCGTACTCCAGGGCTACCGCAAAATGGGTCGGATTGGTAATGACCACGTCGGCTTTGGCGACGTTAAGCGCCATGTTACGGGACATAAATTCCCTCATCCGCCGCTGGATCCTGGCGCGCACCTGGGGATCCCCCTCGTACATTTTCCGTTCTTCCTTGACTTCCTGCCTGGTCATCCGCAGGGATTCCCTGAACTGCCAGCGCTGAAAGAGCATGTCCGGTATGGAAAGGACAAGCATCAGCAGGGCGGAAATGATCAAAAGCCTGGCCGCCAAGCCCGCAACGGTGGTAAGGCCCAGCAAGATTCCCGCGGTCTGAAGATTCATCAGCTTCTCTTTATTGCTGTAGATAAGCATAAAGGCGGTAACGCCGATGATCGCCATCTTAACAATCGATTTGACAAAGTTAAAAAGCCCCTCCATGGAAAACAGGGTCTTTTGAAAGTAGCGCCCGAACCGGGGCACGATCCGTGAAAAATCCGGGGTTATGGGCTTGGTGGTAAAAAGCAGTCCCACCTGGACCATATTGGAAAACAGCGCCGCCGCAAAAGCCGCCACGGCGATGGGCAGGGCAAGCTTTATAAAGTACCGGAAAAATACCCCCGCGGTAATACCGTCATGGGCAGGATCCAGTTCGTTTATCCGCTGGAAGAAAAAGCGGATCATTTCCACGCAGGTCCGGAGGATGTACGGGGCCAGGAAGAGGATCGTCACCGCGGGAAAGAGCAGCCCTAGGGCGGCGATAAGCTCCTGGCTTTTTGCCACCCTGCCCTCTTCCCGGGCCTTGCGGATCTTGTACTCGGTAGGCTCCTCGGTACGGCCCTCGTCCTCCGCGGCGAACCATTGTAAATCCATCACTATCGTTCCGGATGTACATTGCAGGTCCATCACTGGCGTTCCGGACATGCATTGTAAATCCATCACTATCGTTCCGGATGTACATTGCAGGTCCATCACCGGCGTTCCGGGTGTACGCTGTAAGTCGTCCATGGATACAGGTTTTTCCGCGGCGCTCATATTCCGCCTCCGGCAATACTCCGCCCAATTTGGATGTACAGCTGCTCCACCGACGCAAAGCCCGAGTCCACCACCCGGCCGAACAATTCCGTCATAAAGGGCAGGGTGTAAAGGATCAACAAAAACGCGATGGTAATGGAAATGGGGAATCCCTCGGTCAGGATATTGATCTGGGGCGCGGCTTTGGAGATAAGCCCCGTGGCCAGGGAACTGAGAAAGAGGGTTCCCAGAATGGGGAGGGAGATCATCATAGCGTCCACGAAAAGCCGGGATAGTCCCGCCAGCAGCATGCCAATAACCGCTTCCCTTCCCGCGGCAAGGGAGGCCACGTTGATGGACTGGACGGAGCGCCAAAAGCCCCCCAGAAACAGTTCGCTGAATCCGTCGAGGGACAAAAACACCAGCATGGCTACCAGGCTTAAGTACTGGCCCATCAGGGGGTTTTCTACCCGGGACAGGGGATCGAAGGTCTGGGAAGCGCTGAATCCCATGGGCAGGGCAAAGAACTGGCCCGCGGTGGAAAAGGCGGAAAAGACAATGGTAACAAAAAAGCCCATAATGATTCCGATGATCGCCTCGCCGGCGAGCAAAAACACAAAGCTTAAGGAAAAGATCTCCAGTCCCCGGAGGTTAAAAGCCTGGGCGGAGGGAAAGACCGCGTAGGCCGCAAAACCAGCCAGGGCGACCCGGGCAACCTGGGGATTGGATTCCGAGGAAAGCAGGGGCGCTGTTTCAATCAGGGCCAGCGCCCTGGCGGCGAGGAGAAGGAACAGCGGAGCCGCGGCAAGTATTTCCCGGATCAAAAATCATTCTCCTTCATAAATTCGCTATGGACGGAATACTCCGTCACCTCGCCATATCCGGTATTCGCTCAAAGAGCTGCACCGTATAATCCCGCAGGGAAGAAAACATCCCCCCCCCCAAAAGACCCAGGATCACCAGGATGGCGATTACCTTGGGCACAAAGGTCAGGGTCTGTTCCTGTATGGAGGTGGTGGCCTGGAGGATCGCCACCACCAGGCCCACCACCAAGGCGGTAAAGAGCATGGGAGATGCCAGAAAGATCACCTCCCGAATACCTGCCTGCAGCAGGGATGTAACTTCGCCCAGGGTCATGTAAACTCTCCTTCAAAACGCCCGAACATTTTGGGTCTCATAAAAACGAACGGATCAGCTGACCCGTTAAAAGCCCCCAGCCGTCCACCAGGATAAAGAGGATCAGCTTGAAGGGCATGGAAATCATCACCGGCGGCAGCATGATCATCCCCATGGACATCAGCGCGCTGGCTACCACCATATCAATCACAATAAAGGGGATAAAGAGCAGTATCCCTATCTTAAAAGCCACGGTCAGTTCGTTCAGGATAAACGCCGGGATAAGCACATAGGTGGGCACGTCCGCCAGGGAATTGGGCCTGTCCAGCCCCCGCATGGACATAAAGAGCCGGATATTGCCGGGGTTCCCCTGCATCTGGCGGTACATAAAGAGCCGCATGGGACCCTCCGCTTCCCGGTACGCCTGTTCCACATTGATGTTCCCGTCCGCCAGGGGCCGGAAGGAATTCCGGTACACCAGATCAAAGGTAGGCCACATGATAAACAGGGTCAAAAACAAACTAATCCCCAGGATGACCTGGTTGGGGGGCACCTGCTGGAGGGACAGGGCATGCTTGATAAAATCCAGCACAATGGAAATCCGGAGAAAACTGGTCATCAGGATGATGATGCTGGGGGCCAGGGAAAGGACGGTGATAAGCAGCAGGAGCCGGAGGGAAAAGGCCACTTCCTGGCTGTTTTCCGGATTCCTGATGGTCAGATCAATAAAGGGAATCAGGGCGCTTTCCGAAGGAGCGGGAATGGCCGCGGTTCCCTGGGCGGCGCTGGTACCGCTTAACGGCGGCTCCGTTTCCTGGGCGGACAGGACAGGCCCGCCGGCCAGGGAAGCCAGGAAAAGCAGCGCGGCCAGATACAAGCGGAAGTTTCCCGGACGGAAGAAATTAAAGCGTTTCATCATCAGAACCTCTTGAACCTTTCCCGGCGCTGTTTTATGTTTTCCAGATGATTCTGCTCCCGGGGAGCCGCGCCCCCGGCAAATTTTTCCAACAGTTCCCGGAAGGCGGGTAAAACCGGCTTTTCGGCGTATTTTTTGGAAGCGTCCAGGGCCATCGCGTCCACCGCTTCCCGGTCCGTTATCTCCGCGATGGGGTTTATGCCCCCTTCCCCCGCGCCGACAAGCCAGGCCTTGGTCCCCACGGAAACCACATGGACATACCGGCCCCCTCCCAGATGGGTCGAGGCAAGAATTTTCAAGTGGGGACTTTGTTCCACCTGGGGACGGGAAAGCCGGCGCAGAAAAAACACCACCAGGTAGATAGAGGCCGCGACCAGGGCCAGGACCAGGACCATCCGCAGGATGGCCGGAAAGGGGGATATGCTTCCCTCCGCCGTTTCGGGAAGGTCGTCGGAGAAGAGCATCGCCTCCTCTTCGGGGCGGACCACCGGCCCGGCTCCGCCTGCCGCGGGCCCGGCCGGCGGCGCTGTAACGGCGGGCGGCGTTTCGCCGGGCGTAAGGGCGGACGCGGGGTCCGCCTGGGAAAAAATGCCGTACGGAAAAAGCAGCCCCAGCAGGGCCGCGGCAACAAATGGTTTCAGTTTTCCCCTCCCAAGTTAAACCGACAAGCAATTCAATATCCGGAGTTTACCGGCGGCCTTCAGACCGCCGGTAAACTCCCGCCGCCAAATCCTTTAGGACTTAGCCTCCTTTAGGACTCAACCATACGTTCCATGGGGGATACAATTTCGGTAACCCGGACCCCAAAATTTTCATCAATAACGACAACTTCGCCTTTGGCGATAAGCTTATGGTTAACCAGAATATCCACGGGCTCGCCGGCCAGTTTGTCCAGCTCAATAATAGTACCCTCCCCCATGCCGAGGATTTCCTTGATAAGCTTTCTGGTACGGCCCAGTTCGACGGTCATTTCCATGTATACGTCCATGATAAGACCGATATTCCCCTGTTCCTGAACCGAGGCCTGGGGCATCAGATTGGGAAACTGCACCGACTGTACGCTGGCCCCCCCTGCCGGCATCATGCCCGCCATATTCTGCATTCCTCCCATGACGGGCATCGCGGGCATAGGCCCCATGCCCCCCATATTCATGCCGGGCATAGCTTCCATACCCATGCCCATACCGGCAAAGGCCGGCTGCTGGGGCATCGATGCGGCGCTTTTTCCGGCAAGAGCCTGGGCAATGTCCGCGGAAACCGGGGGCCCGAAAACCTCCCACAACTGGTGGGTTTTGCCGTCCCCCAGGGTAAGCTGGTAGGTCGCGCAGATAAAGACGCCCCCCGGCAGGGCCACCACCGCTTTGGGAACATTGGCCGCTTCGGGAGCAATCGCCGCGATGGACTTGTTGCCGGTTTTATCGGTCAGGGCGGTTATCTGGGATCCCACCATCTGGGATACCACTTCCCCCAGCACCGACATGGCCATTTCGTCCAGTTCGATGTTTTCTTCCTTGTTCATCAGCGCCGCGATGGCTTTGGCGGTATCTTCGGGAAACAAAAAACTGTGTTCTCCGGGAAAGCCGGAATTAAAATCAACCTTAACCGCCGTGACCATATCGGGAAGCTGCTGTAACAGATCATCCCGGCCCATGGGAACGACATTGGGCCCCCGGAAGCTCACATCCCTGCCGGTCATCATGGACAGGTTGGAGGACTGGGCGTCTACCGTACCGGCAAGAAAACCCTGCACCGCCTTCCGTTCATCCTCCGAACCGCCGGGAGCGGCCGCCGCCGGAGCGGGAACCGGTGAACCAAGGGCCTGAGAATCTACACCCGCCAACAGGGCATCTATTTCATCCTGAGAAAGAGCGCCGTCACTCATTATAATTCTTCCCCTTCTGACGTGAGTTCCTCAAACTCTTCCTGTTCAAGCTCCGCCATTTTTTTAACAACCTGAACGGCTATTTTTTTGCCGATCACCCCGGGCCGGCACAGAAACTTTGTTTTGCTGCCTATGTTAAGCGCAAAGGGATCCCCCACCTGCACATTATAAAGCCTGACCACGTCCCCGGATCTGAGGGAAAGCACATCCCGAACGGGAACGTCTATTTTCCCTATTTCCGCCACCACATTAACATCAACGGTGGAAAGCTTGTCCTTTAACACCGCAAGATTTTCGGTGGTTGTCCCCCGGCGCACCGAAGAATACCAGAACTGGGCGGAAAGTTTACCCACGATGGGCTCTATGGTTAAGTAGGGAATGCAGAAGTTCATCATCCCCTCCACGTCCCCCACCTTGGTTTCCAGGGTTACCAGAACCACCATTTCCGTGGGGGGCACAATCTGGGCAAACTGGGGATTGGTGTCGATCTGCCCCAGCCGGGGGCGAAGATCGATGACCTGGGACCAGGCTTCCCGCATATTCCCCAAAATACGGACGATGATCCCCTCCATGACGGCGCTTTCAATGTCGGTAAGCTCATGCTGGGCCTTGGTCCCCTCGCCGGTGCCTCCGAAAAGACGGTCGATAATGGAAAAAGTTACCGCCGGATCGATTTCCAGGATCGCGTTCCCCTTCAGGGGATCCATGTTGATAATCGCCAGGGTGGTGGGGGTAGGAATGGAACGGATAAATTCCTCGTAGGTCAGCTGATCCACCGAGGCCACGTGGACATGGACCATGGACCGGAGGTTTGCCGACAGACTCGTGGTGGTAAGCCGGGCAAAGGTTTCGTGCATGATTGACACGGTACGGATCTGTTCCTTGGAGAATTTGTCGGGCCGCTTAAAGTCGTAGATCTTGATCTTCCGGGTATCCGCCGCGGGTTTAAAAACCTCCGGCTCCGTATCCCCGGTATTGATCGCGGTGAGCAGCTGATCTATTTCATCCTGGGACAGAACTTCTGTCAATGAACACTCCCCCGTTATTTAGATGAGTTTTCAACGAAAACTCCGAAACTATATGTCCGCCGGGACTTATAGTTCCATGACATCAAGCTTGATAAAATAAATTTCCCTTACCTTCGCGATGTCCAGGTAGTGGGTATTCAAAAGCTCCCGTATTTCCTGTTTGAGCTTTGCCTCGTTCTGGGGTTCCAGTTCCGTATAGTACTTGCCGGAAAAGTAACTTCTGGTAAAATCCCGGAGCTGTACTACCCTGGCGGTCAGTTCGGTGGACGCGGCATTGTTGTTCAGATCGTATCCGATAACCATGTCCACCACCACCGTATGGTTTTGGTCCCTGGTCCGGGCACTCATCTGTCCAATCAGGTTGAAGGTGGCATACTGGGGCCTGGTGCCCACATACTCGGAGGTCGGATCAATAACGGTTTGGGATTCACCGCGGCTGTTAAGGATATTATAGGTTATCACCGCTACGGTGACGATAAAAATAAGGGCGCCCAGTCCGATGGCGACAAATTTAAGTAAATTGGGTAAAAAGCCGGGTAATCCGCCTGATTTTTTTCCCGCGTTGTCTACTCCGCCTACATCGTCGCCAAGACCCAGGCCGTCATCATCACCCATTCTGGTACCTCCCACATCCCAGAGGTTTTTTCACAAGAACGAGGAATGGAAAAAACCTCTTTAATTGTACACAATATCAACAATTTGCACAAGCAATTTGTTTTGAATATCGGCGAAATTCGGGAAGGAAAGAAGGGATTTATACACAACGCCGGCCCGTGGAGAAACGCAGTTTCTCCCCTCTTTATCCGATTTTTTCTTTACCGCCCGGGACGGCGGGAATTTTGATCAGTACCAAAGGACGTTATCAAAAAGTTTCCGGAAGAAGTAATCGCCGGCATACAATGAACGCCGCTGTGCGTAACGTTTACCCCACCGCCGCCCGAAACAGGGCGGCGATTTCCGCCTGGGTGGGCTGTATATAGGTATTGGCGGCGTTTTTCATGGGCAGCGCGCCCCATTCGGCAAGTTCCGCTTCGGCCGCCCGTTCCCGGGTTCCCAAAAGCCGTTCTATGATGTCAAAGAACCGTTCCAGGTCCATCCCCAGGGCTTTTATCAGGGCGGGGATCCGGGGCTTTATGGAAGGATCGGCCCTTTCCCTGTTCAGGCACAGGGTAAGAAAGGGCTTCATGAGAAGGCCGTTGGCCCTGCCGTGATCCGTGCCCCAGTTAAGGGTAAACTGGTAACCCATGGAGTGGGGAACCGCCGTACCGGACTGGGCAATTGCCATCCCCGCTAGGGTTGATGCAAGGAGCAGCTTTTCCCTGATTTCCGGGGAAACTTCTGAAGGACTGCCGGGGAATGTGAGCAGCGGGTCAAAACAATCCCCCATGAGGGCAATGCTCTCTTTTGCCAGCATATCGCTTATACCGTTAGCCCGCAGGCACAGGAACCCTTCCACCGCGTGGGACAGGGCGTCCAGGGCGGTATGGACCGTAATGTTCCGGCTTAGGTTTTTCATGTACTGGGCGTCGAGAAAAGCGCAACGGGGAAAGAGCAGGGGCGAGCCCATGGAACGCTTTGCCGGCCCCCCCGGATGGGGCGTTTTCCCGTCGGGGCCGGTGGTATCCACCAGAACCGAATACTGGGTTACCTCCGAGCCCGTACCGGCGGTGGTGGGTACCGCCGCAATGGGGAGGGCTGCGGTAAATTGCAGGTTAAACATTTCTTCCTTGGAAATATCGTTCACCGCCAGGACTGCCGCGGCCTTGGCGGCGTCCATGGGGGAGCCGCCGCCGATGGCCAGCATAAAGTCGCAGCCTTCGGACTTTGCCAGTTTTCCGGCTTCAAACACACAGGTATCCGTGGGGTTGTTCATTACCCCGTCGTAGAGGACATGTCCCTGGCCGTTGGCCTCCAGTGCTTCCACCACGTCGTCATAAGCGCCGTTTGCTTTGGCGGAGTGTTTCCCCGTAATAACGCAGGCTTTTTTACCCAGCCGGGCCAGAAATAAACGCTGCCCAAGGAGACAATTTTCGCCCATCAGGAGACGGGTGGGCATCAGGTAGTTAAGTTTCATGGAACCTCCGCCTTACCAGTGTATCAGCATTGTTGCGCGTGTGAAAAGGCGGAACAGCCTTTGGGGATTAGTCGTTTTCGTGCTTATCAACCAGCGCTTTAACCAGTACCGCCACTACTTTACGATCTTTCTCTGTTAATTTAAATAAGTTCCGGTTTATTGAACGGATATCGCCGGGGAGTAATACTTCCTTACCGGTTACCAGATACTCCACAGTTACTCCCAGCGTCCGGGCAATCTGAACAGCTATATCTGCCGAAGGGATAGATGCCTTTTCGCGTAAATACGTATCAAGCGCCCTTTTAGGTACGCCGGATCTTGCGGCAAGCTCTTTTACCAACATACCGTTAAAACTTAACTCTTCTTTTAGGTTTGTCCGGAAACTCATGGTTTTCAAAAATTACACAAATATCCGTAATATTCCCTTGACAAAACTAATATATGTGTAATACTAATGTAAAATTTAGTGATATTTTAGTATCTGAGGGAAAAGGTTTGTTTATGGTCAAAAATGTTTTGTCCCTCGTTATACCGTGCTATAACGAACAGGAATCCATCCCTGTTTTTTACCGGGAAACCTGTGCGGTTTTAGAAATGCTGGAACAAAAAAACCTCGGTGCGGAATTTATTTTTGTCGATGACGGCTCAAATGATGATACGGCGAATATCATTATAAATCTTAGCAGAAACGATGGGCGTATTTTTTATATGATTTTTTCCCGGAATTTTGGAAAAGAGGCGGCCCTTCTTGCGGGGTTACAAAAATCCCGGGGACAATTTGTAGTTACCATTGACGCGGATTTACAGGATCCCCCTTCCCTTATTCCCCAGATGCTTGATCCGGTTATTTCCGGTGAATTTGACTGCGCCGGAACAAGGCGTGTAACACGGGCAGGGGAACCGCCGGTACGTTCTTTTTTTGCCCGCCGGTTTTACCGGATCATGGATGTTGTGGCGGATATAAAAATTGTAGACGGGGCCAGAGATTTCAGGCTCATGAACCGCGCGTATGTCAATGCGGTTTTGTCGTTATCGGAACGAAACAGATTTTCAAAAGGTATCCTGCCATGGATCGGCTTCAAAACAAAATGGCTGGAATATGAAAATATTCAACGGACCGTGGGAAAAACAAAGTGGTCGTTTTGGGATTTGCTGTTCTATTCGTTCAACGGAATTATTGCGTTTTCCACAAAACCCCTGGCGGCAGCTTCTGTGGCGGGTATATTGCTGTTTGTTCTGTCCATAGCATTTATCGTGTTTATTGTTGTCCGCCGTCTTGTCTGGAATGATCCTGTGACGGGCTGGGCATCAACGGCCTGCATCATTTTATTCTGCGCCGGAATACAGCTTTTTACAACAGGTATTGTAGGCGCCTATCTTGCAAAAACTTATACAGAGGTAAAGCAGCGCCCCCATTATTTGGTCCGGGAAGAAAACTAATGATCGACAAAATTTTGGGGAAATTTGTTTTGGTTGGCCTGATAAACACTTTAACAGGGGCGCTTATCATGTTTGGTTTATACAATCTTGCGGGATTCAACTATTGGATCTCGTCGGCGGCAAACTATTTTCTAACAAGCATTTTAAGCTTTTTTCTAAACAAGCATTTTACTTTTCAGTACAAAGGGTGGTCAATTTTTTTGGCTGCGGCATTTGTGGTAAACATCGCCCTGTCATATTTGCTGGCCTATGGTATAGCAAAACCCATGATGTACCGCGCCTTAATGAACCAGGGACAAAAAATCAGGGATAATTTTTCGCTCGTTACCGGCATGTGCCTGTTTACCGGGTTTAACTATGTGGGACAGAGGCAGATTGTCTTTCGAGGGAGGGGAAAATGAAAATATCCGATAGGAATTACAATTTCTTGCGGTTTTTAAAAATCCGGCTTTTGATGATAGTCTCTGTATGTACGATACTTTTATTCCTGGTATTAAACATATTTACCCCGCTAATTGCCGATGACTACAGCTATTCGCTGGGGATACAATCCGTATATGACATTCTTGTCTCCCAATATAACCAGTACTTTACATGGGGAGGAAGATGTGTCGCGCATTTTCTGGCTCAATTTTGGCTTCTTCTGGGAAAGCCCGTTTTCAATGCTGCCAACACGGTCGTCTATGTTTTTTTTATTTCCTTATTACAGTTTCACATAACCGGGAAAATAAAAATTAACCCCGCCGTATTCTTACTCATCAATATTTTTTTCTGGTTTCTTGTTCCGGCCTGGGGACAGAATTTTTTATGGCTTGATGGAAGTTGCAATTATTTGTGGACCACGGCGATAATTTTACTTTTCCTTGTACCCTTCAGGAAAAGGCAGGACAACAGCGGTTTTAACCTGCCTATGCCGTTATTATTCCCGTTTTTTCTTCTGGGCATACTGGCAGGGTGGGGTAACGAAAATTCGGGCGCCGCTGTGTTGTTCCTGCTTATTGCATATTTTGCCGTAAAAATTGTTAAAAGGAAGCGGATTGTAGTATTTGAAGTCCTGGGAGCCATAGGGTTTTTAATTGGGTTTTCACTGCTCATTGCCGCTCCGGGAAATTATATCCGCCTGGGAGTGATTAACAGCCGGCTGGAAGCAGTTGGTTCTATGGTAACACTAACGCGGGAACCTTTTATAAAAAGGCTCTTGGAACGGTTTTTTGATATCACCTTATTGTACTATAAAAATAAAGGATTTGCGGTTATAGCTGTTTCGCTCTTTTTTGGTTTTGATCTGGTATACCATCAGAAACGCAGGCTTCATGCATTTGTATATTTCTATGCCCTTGCCGCTGTAGCGGCTTGTTATTCCATGTTAGCCAGTCCCAGTTTTCCAGATCGCGCCTTTTTGTCTGTGGTTGTTTTTTCCGCTATAACTTTAGGGAGTATTCTACTTCAGGTGGAAATACCTGAAATAATCAAGCGAAACGTGGTTATCTTTATTTTTCTTGCGTTAGCCGGAGTTTCTTTTTCGGTCTTAACAGCAGGTAAAAATATTATGGGCATATATTTGAAATGGCAAAACCGTAAAGAATATATCCTTTCAGAAAAAGAAAAGGGAAATCTGGACATTACGGTAAAGGCGCCAATCCCCGCAAGGGATAGGCATGCCGCTTTATATGGGTTAGCAGATATACTGGATGATAAAGATCTCTGGCCAAACACCTCTGTTGCACAGTACTTTGGTTTACGCTCCATCCAGGGACTGGATACCGGCGATCCCTGGTAAAGATTACCCCGCAAGCGCCGGTTCCAGCGCTTCCCCGGCTACGGCGATGGTGGCGGACATGCCGATGCGGTCCGCTCCGGCGCCGAGGAGTTCCAGGGTCCGTTCCAGGGTTTTTACTCCCCCGTCTATTTTTATGCCCACCTTGCCGCCCACAATGTCCCGGACAAACCGGACATCCGCTTCTTCCGCCTTCTTTCCGGT
>JAISBN010000123.1 GCA_031266175.1 Treponema sp.
GTCGTCATATTCCACGTTGTTCAGCACATGGTATATGTCCGCCCTGGTAATTCCATGCTTGAACGCGGACGGCACGAACTTGACAACGACTTCCATGATTCCATCCTTTCATAAAATCGCTGCAGGGGCAAGGAAAAAATGAATCCGGTCCCCGTTGACAGCCCGGGCGGGGTTTACTTCGCAAACTTTAGACCACAACCATTGACAAAACGGGCCAAGCCACCAAGGTATCGGTCAGCCCCCCGGCGGCAAGGTTTCCTTCCACAGCCGGGTCCCGGTGGAAAGGAAGAGCAGCCCCCCGGGACAGGCAAATACTTCCGGCCGGGGGGAAAGGGGCAGGAACACTTCCTGCCCCGCGGTCCAGTCCTTGGGGGCGGTAAAGGGCGACGGGCCTGCCCAGGGGCCGTCATGGGGGACCAGGATCCCCGTGGGGGTCCGGCTTTCCTCCCGGACCATGCTTTTCCTGAATCCCGAAAGGACGGTTTTTTCCGCTATGCCCTTCCAGTCCGCCAGCCAGGGATCGGCCCGCAGGGTTTCGGGCGCTTCTTCCCGTACCAGGGAACGGAACCGGGACCAGTTAAAGTACCGGGGGTCCCTGCGGGGATCCGCCCCCGGCAGGGACCGGGCTTCCGCCAGTTCCCGGTAAAAGGCCGTGTCCACCCCGCCCCGCCAGCTTAAAACGATGTCCCCGTCCCGGGCGTCAAAGGGATAGAGGGCCCCCGCGGGGTGGAACAGGCCGGGGAACAGTTCCCGTTCCGGCCAGTAGGGCCAGGCAATCACCGGATTGGGCCACTGGATCAGGACGGATATCCGGGCACTTGTTCCGTTCAGATCCATGGACCGGATTGTCCCTTCCGGATCGTACCATTCCAGCCGCCACCGGGGTTCCCCCGGAAATTCCGGCCAGGAACCCGGGGGCAAAACCACCCTATAGCTGCCGGGCAGGGGATCTCCGCCGCAGGAAAGGCTCGTCCCCGCCAGGCAGCAAACAATCACGAGGTAAAAGAGGCTTTTCATACCCCCATAAGGGCTTTGACAGGCGCTTTTGCTTTCATCAGGGTGTTAGTTTTATCAAAATGTGAGCCATCAGGGTGTTAGTTTCATCAGAATGGGTCATCAAGATGTTACTTTCATCAAGATGAGTCATCAGATTGCTTTAATTGCGAAATTGTTGCATACTCAAAACTGGTGAACCGATGAACAGCGAGGAATATCAAAAGGCTCTTGACCATGCCCTGAACCTCCGGGCGGGCTGGCTTGAAGGAACGGAATTCCCCAAATTTAAGGAAGAAATCAGGACGTTCCATAACGCCTTTGAAGGTCTGTACAAACTGCTGATTCAGAAAAAACTTATTAACGAGGATCCCTACAAACAGGAAGCCAAAATAGGGGAAATCACCATTCCCCCGCCCATCCAGCCGGACGGGGACCGGAAGGATCAGCTTACCATGAACCTTTCCGCCTATGACAACCAGCTGGATTTTCTGGTTAATTTTTTTCCCATCAGCATTGATTTTTTAACCCTGGAGAATATCAAGCGGATCCTGGCCCTAGTCAAGTATATCGATTGGGCCCATTTTACCGTCAATACCCAAAACGCGGCCACCAAGGCGGTGGTGGACGTGGTCAACCAGGCCCGGATAGGGAGCGATCCGCTTTCCACCAATGTGATCAACGAGTCCCTGGACAAACTGAACCAGGGGACGGGCTCAATTATCACTTACCTGAAGGAAGCCACCGGTTTTAGCCGGGAATCCTATAAACTGGACCTGCGGCAGAACATTACCGCCTCCATGAACGACGCTTCGGTAGAGGCGGTGAGGAAAAAATTTTCCGCCGCCATGCCCGGAAAGCCCTTTTATCCCGATTTGACCGAAGAACTGATCAGGGAAGATTTTGGCCGCGGCGGCGAACAGCTCCGTTCCGCGGTGTTACAGCAGCTGGCTATTCCAGAAAACAAGCCCAGGGCTGCCAAAAAGGAAGTTTCCGTTAAGACCCCCCTGCTGGAAGGCCTTATGGTGATTGGCTCCGCGGCCGCCGTACTGGGCGACATTATCCCCCGGTTGGACGAAAACAATCTGGTCCTCCAGAACCGCAAGCAGACCTTCGGTGAAAAACTCCGGGAACTGTTCCGCCAGATGCTGAACAAAGAACCCGCGCCGGTGATATACAACATCGAATACATCGATTCGGTAAAGGGTACGGCGGTTAAGGAAACCGTTAATTTCTATGCCTTTCGTCCGGAACTTGACAAAAAGCTCCGTTTTTTCGCGTCCCTGGGGGGAAGGAGCGGCGCGGCCGCTTCCCGGCTTGAAGCGATGGAAGAAAAGCCCCTGCTGGCCCTGCTGGAAAAAGCCGTCCGGGAAGCCCAGGGCCTTCACAAAACTCTTTTCGGCCTGGACGAGTACTTTAAAGCGGAAGCCCCCAGGGAAAGCAGGGAAAAGATAAAGGGCATCAAGCCCGAACTGGGGACCTTGAAAAACGCCATTATCAAAGCCAACCAGAAGCGGCATGAATACAGCGCCCGGCTTGAAGAGGAAGAGCAGCTTAAGCGGCTGGGCGTTTCGCTCGTTTCCTAACCGGGCGCATAAAACTCCGGAAGTACCGGAAAGGAACCATAAAAAATGAAAACCACGGTTAAACAGATCCTTTTTTTCGCGGGCCTTGTACTGCTGCCGGTTTCCCTGGGCGCGCAGGCCGGACCGGGAACCGGGAATAATCCGCCGGACGGGGGCAGAAAGATTTTTACCCTGCCGGAACAGTACGCCGAAACGCGGCCGGATATTGCCGACCGTACCGAACTGACGGCGGTGTTGTCCGGCGGCGGTCTGGAGCTGGACTTTCGTAAATCATACCTGGCCAGCGAAGCCCAGATATTTACCGCCCTCTACGAAGGGCTCTTTTCCTATAACCCCTTTACCCTGGAGCCGGTCCTGGCCGCCGCTTCGTCCTGGCAGCTGTCGGAGGACAAAAAGGTCTGGACCTTTACAATCCGGCAGAACGCCCGGTTCTGGAACGGCGATCCCCTGCGGGCGGAAAATTTCCGCGCCGCCTGGCTTTCCATGCTGAATCCCTCCAGGGAAATCCCCTATTCATCCCTTTTTGACATTATCGAAGGCGCCAGGGACTACCGGCTGGGAAAGACGGCGGATCCCTCCACCGTGGGAATCATTGCCCGGAGCGATACCGTTCTGGTGGTCCGGCTGAACGCCCCGGCGTCTTTCTTTCCCAGCATGCTCTGCCACCATTCGTTCAGCCCCATCCATCTTTCCATGCTTGACGCCGGGGACTGGTCCGCGCCCGTTTCCAACGGACCCTTTTATGTAACGGGAAGGGACGAAGGGACCCTGACCCTGACAAAGAACGAGCTCTACTGGGACGCGGAGCGGGTCTCCCTTAAGAAGATCACCCTGCGTCTTACCGACGACGATGAAGAATCCGCGGCGCTGTGGAATTCCGGGGAAGCCCGGTGGATTGCCGGTTCCGTTGACCTGGCCGCCCTGAGCGACCGCAGCGGCATCATGGTAAACCCCATGTTTGCCACCCATTACTACTATATCCGTTCCGCCGGGCCCTGGAAGGATCACCGGCTGCGCCGGGCCCTGTCGCTGGTTCTTCCCTGGGACGAAATCCGGGGAAACTATTACCTCCCCGCCAAAACCCTGATCTATCCCATCTCCGGGTATCCGGAAATCGCGGGCATTGGGTCCGGGGACGAGGAAGAAGCCATGAACCTCCTGGAAGAAGCGGGATACCCCAGGGGAGTGGGACTGCCGGAACTGGTTATCAGGATTACCCCTTCGGAAGATCAGGACCGGATAGCCAAGCTCATGGCCTCCGCCTGGATGAAGCTGGGTATCCCGGTCAAGCTTGACGTCGTGCCCTACAGCCGTTACTTTGAGTCCCTTAAAGCGGCGGATTACAATGTGGGATCCACCACCTGGATCGGGGACTTTGCCGATCCCTATACTTTTTTGCAGATGTGGCGGCGGGATTCCAACCTGAACGACGCCCGTAACGACGACGAGGACTACGAGGCCCTGATGGAACGGTCCATGTACGAAGAGGGGGAGGCCAGGTTCGACACCCTGGCGGAGGCGGAACAGCTTCTTCTGGATCGGGGAGCGGTGCTGCCCGTTTCCTTCAGCCCCGCCCTTAATATCATCGACACCGACGAAATAGAAGGATGGTTCCCCAACGCCATGGACATCCATCCCTTTAAGTACTTCCGCTTTAAGGCCTTTAAGCCTCTGCCGGGAGTCGCCGGGCTGTAGGTTCAGGCTGTTTTAAGACTGAGGGAACTCACCGGATCACCTCCGATTCGCCTTCCAGGTTAAAGGATCCGGTATACACCGGAAGGTAGTCCCGGGCGGTAGTGATTTTGACGGCGCCGCTGAAGCGATAGCGGATGCGTTCCATATTGATTACCTGATCCAGCAGATCCCGGCGCATGTCGATAAAATTCATTTTTAAAAAAAGCTCCTTCTCCGCTGAACCAGCCGCGGGCACCGTGATGGTATTTTTTTCCGTACCCTCCGCCCACAGGCGTCCCGCTCCGTAAAGTTCAAATTGGAAGGAACTTAAATTCACCGGGAAGGGATTGAGGTTGCTGATGCGGATTCTGACCCTGAAGCGGGTGTTGATCAATTCCGCCTGCATCACGGCGATAGAGATGATTTCAAAAACCGGTTTCCTGACGGGAGAGAATTCGGCGGCGGCGCTGGGGGAAACCGTCATTTTTTTCCTGCCAAAAGCAAAATCAAGATGGGTGGTCAGGACAAGCCCCGCGGTATCAGCCGTATCCGGCAGCGCCTTTTTTAGATCCAGTTTAAGCCGCAGGGGGATCTCCGCCTTTTGCCGGGGCGGCAGACGGATCGGCAGGACCGGTTCCAGGCTGCTTCCCTCCGCCGGTTCCCTGCCGTCAAGGATAAGTTTGTATCCGGCCAGGCTGAGGTCCGCGGCGGTATCCCGGTTGTTTTCCACGGTAAGCGTAAAATGCAGGGTAACCGTATCAGGATCCGAAGCCTGGGGATGATCAAAAACCAGGGAAGCCGGCGGCGGAGCCGAGCCGGGAACGCTCCTGCAGGCCAGGAGGACAAGGGACAGCCAGAAAGCGGCAATGCCGGCGCGGGGAAGACGGATCATATGCTTAAATATCGGCATTTTGCCGCAGGGCCGGCAGGTTTCCCTGATTTTTGAGCCTGACCGAATAAAGGTTGCTGTCGACCGTACCCTTCGCGATTTTCATGACCTGGGCCACCTGTCTGTTGGACGCGTCCATGCGCATCAGTGAAAGCCGCCGGCGCATGGAACTGAGTCTTTTCCGGGCGGTTTCAAGGCAGCGCGTCATTTTTATCCGGTGGGCCGAATGGACAGGCGCGGCCTGCATGCGTTTTTCAAAGGCCAGGCAGCGGTAGAACTGGCAGTAGATCCGTTCCTTAAGCTCCCTGATGGTTTCTTCCCGTTTAAGCCTGAGGGCCCTCAATTCATCGACCATACGGATTAGTTCATCCTTATCCATATTCAGACACGGGGCCAGCCGTTCCAGCCGGCTTTCCGAAAGGTAATGATAGGATTTTAACAGCAGCATCAATACCTGGCGGGGATTGGAAATCTTTGTATGCCGGATGTGTTCTCCGGCGTATTCGGGCTCCTCCGTATCACAGACCGCCATTTCCGCGGCCCTGGCGCTCCACCAGGTTCTTTCGGTGATCCGGTGATCCTTTTTGCGCAGCGCGTATTCCCTGGCGGAAAGCCGGATCATGGCGGTGATGTATGCGTCAAAACTTGAGCCCCGATCACTGTAGCGGTCTACCGCTTTGCTGAGCCGGGGGTACAGCCAGCTGATAAAATCGTCACAGGCGTCGGGGTTCCACCGGGAAAGGAAAAAGCGTTTGGGATGATCCCTGATATAGACAAATATTCTTCCTTCAAGTTCCTTCCGGTCAATCAGACCCCGGTTAAATTCCGTAAGCATCCCGTTAAGATCCTGGGGTTGGTCAATCATACTTTGCTCCTTGTTGTATTGGTTATCGGGTAATTAGGGAGCGGTCGTGGTTTTTGATTGCTTTTTTGCGGGAAAAATGACAATTGTCATGGATTTTTATGCTGCCGGCGGGGTCTTTTACGGAAACCAGGGGGCAAAGGCGGCGGTCAGTTTTTCTTCCAGGACGGGGATGGTTCCCGCGGTTTTTACCCCCGCCGCGTTTTTGTGTCCGCCGCCGCCGAACTGTTCCGCCACCGCCGCGACGTCGATACGGTCCCTGGATCGAAGGCCGACGGTACATTCGCCGGGGTTTTCCTGGCGGAACAGGACAGCGGCCTCCACCCCTTCGACGGACATGAGGAGCTGGTAGATCATATCCGAGTCCCTGCTTTCCCGGCCGAACTGTTCCGTTTCTTCCAGGGTTTCTCCGGAGACAAGCAGCCGTCCCCCGTAATAGGGCCGGGTTTTTGCCAGTACCCTTCCCATAAGCAGCCGGGAATTGAAGCTTTTACCGCCGTTGATGGCGGCAAATATTTTTTTGGGGCTGGCCCCGGCGGCGGTCAGGGCGGCGGCGGTTTCAAAGGCTTCGGCGGAATCCGCGTTCAGGTGGCGGAAAAATCCCGTATCGGTACACAATCCGAAAAGGAGCAGTTCCGCCTCTTCCGGGGTGGGGACAAATCCCAGTTCCCCTATGATCTTGGCGGCCATGAAGGTAACGGAGGGAGCGCCGGGATCAAGGTATATCACGTCCCCCCAGGGGGAACCGGAAAGATGATGATCCACCGCCGCCAGGGGCAGGCCGTCTATGGGGATTTTCCCCACCCGATCCCGGGTCGAGCAGTCCATCACCAGCACCCGCATGCCACCGCCAGCGGAATGCGAATCGCCATGGGCCGGATCCGGGCAGGGCACAAAGTACTTTTCGAAGGGTTTTATTTCGGTCCGCTTAAAGGGACCGGCTGAACAGGGGTACGCTTTTTTGCCCATCCGCCGCAGGACCGACGTTACCGCCAGCTGGCTTCCCACGCAGTCCCCGTCGGGTTCCTCGTGGCCTGCGACGATAAAAGTACTCCCCCCCCGGATAAAATCAAGCAGTTCGACGGGAACCGGTATCGGCATGGATCTTCCTAGCAAAAGAGCAGCTTGAACTGCCGGCCCTGCTTTTTCGCGCCGGGGCCGGAAACCCGGAGGGCGCCGCCGGAAATATAGCAGTCCACTTCGGTTCTGAAACCGTAAGCGGAAAGGTAGATCCCCGGCTCCAGGGAAAAACAGGAGCCTTCCAGGAGGAACCGGGGATCGGCGAATTCCACCGAATCCATGTTAACCCCGGAACCGTGGACCTCCGTATCGATGCCGTGGCCGGTCCGGTGTTTCAGGGCCTGCCCGTAACCCTGGTCAATAAGCACGTTCCGGGTGTGGGCGTCTACCTCCGCGCCGGTCAGGGGCTTTCCCGCGGCCAGGGCTGTTTCGATAAAGTCGATGGCCGATTCCCGGCTTTCGGCCAGATCGGCAAAGATCTTTTCTTCCTCCGCGGCGGCCTCCGGTTTTCCGTAAAAACCCGCCCAGGAAATATCCGCGTAGACCGCTCCGGGGCCTTTTTCCCTGGCCCAGAGATCCATCTGGATCACGTCCCCTTCTTTCAGGGCCGAACCGCCGCCGGAAAAATCATAGTGGGGATTGGAACTGTGGGTCCCCGCCGCGGCCAGGGGACTGTGGTCCCGGACAAGGCCCCGGCGGCCAAATTCATCCTCCATAAGCTGCCGCAGATCCCCCTCGCAGATGGTTTTCCCCGAACCGTGGGAAACGCGGACAAAATCCCAGACCTTCCCGACAATCTCGTACAGCTCCGCCGCTGCCCGCTCATGGGAGGCGATGCCTTCCTTATCCAAAAGGCCTTTAACGCGCTGAACCAGCGCTTCGGCGGAAACCAGAACAAGCCCCGCCTTTGACAGCACGGCGTAGGTGCCCGCGTCCATGAAGGATACGGCGCAGAGGTTTTCCGAAACATGAACCCCCCAGCGTTTTTTCCGTAACGGCGCCAGGCGCAGGATAAGATCTTCCCTGCTTATGTAGGATTGTACGGTTCCCGGCAGCCCGTCCAGGTGATCAGCCTCGATGGCATGAACCAGCCCGTAGGGCTGTCCGGAAGCGGGGACCGCGTAAAACCAGAACCGGGAATTGGTCAGTTCCGGCAGCCGTTCCAGCAGTTCGTCGGAAAGCCTGTCCCGGTGCCGGAAGTTACAAAAAAGCCATCCGTCAAGATGTTCTTCCCGGATGGCTTTCTGGATTTTGGCTATGGTCTCACTGCTGTTGTTCATCGGAAAAACCGAGCTCTATCCCCTCAACTCCCTCAAAACGGTTATCAATATTAACGTTGGAGGGAATATTTCCCCAGGTAAGGTGGCTGGCCCTTCTGCTGACATAAAGCCGCACCCCGTGAAAAGCCCCTTCCTTGTAAAAAACCGACATACAGGGCCAGGTTTTGCCGTCCCCAATCTGGATAAGTTCCGCTTTTCTGGAATTCGCCCGGAACCATTCAAAGGGTATATAGGCCCGGCCCAGGGTATTGGCGCCCTTGCGGAAAACCACCACGTAACCCTTACGGTAGGAATATACCTTTTCTATGGGAACATTGACGTAATACAGTTCGGAGGTATTCGCGGCCCCCCATTTGTCCTGCTGCGCTGCCAGGGGCAGGGCGCCGAGAACCAAAAAACCGGCAAACGCCAGGATGGGTAATTTTTTCATAGCTTCCTCCTTTCGGGTGCAGGGGCAATTTTAACTTTAAAGGCTCCCTTGAAAAAGCCTCTTGGTAACTATACTATATGCAGCCCAGGGTGGCAAGCATAATCGCCTTAATCGTATGCTTCCGGTTTTCCGCCTGGTCCCAGGCCCGGCTCGAGGGACCGTCAATCACGTCGGCGCTTACTTCTTCTCCCTTTACCGCGGGCAGGCAGTGGAGAAAAATCGTATCCCCCCGGCGGGTTTTTGCCATCAGCGCCGGGTTAACCTGGTAGGGACGCAGCAATGCGGCGCGTTCCGCTTTTTTGTCCTCCTCCCCCATGGAGGTCCAGACATCGGTATAGACGGCGTTAGCCCATTCGACCTCCGCCGTATCCTCGGTAACCCGGAGCGCCGCGCCGGATTCGGCGGAAAGGGGGGCGCATTTTTCCACCACATCCCATTCGGGCTTTAGTTCCGCGGGGGTGACAATGGTAAAATGAACCCCCAGTTTGGAGCAGATCACCATCAAAGACCGGACCACGTTGTTCCGGCCGTCCCCCACAAAGCAGAGCTTTTTACCCGCGGAAGGGCCAAAGTACTCTTCCAGGGTCATAATATCCGCCAGGACCTGGGTGGGATGAAAACTGTCGGTCAGGCCGTTATACACCGGCACTCCCGAATACGCCGCCAGCGTTTCCACCGTGGACTGCTTAAAGCCCCGGAACTGAATGGCGGTAAACATCCGGCCCAGCACCCGGGCGGTATCTTCGAGGGATTCCTTGGCCCCCAGCTGGATATCATCCATAGACAGGAATACCGGGTGTCCCCCCTCCTCGCCGAAGGCGGTTTCAAAGGCGCACCGGGTCCGGGTGGACCGCTTTTCGAACAGCAGGGCCAGGGTTTTTCCGGTAAACCGCCGCTTCGGGTCCCCGCCGGCTTTTGCCTCTTCTTTGACCTGTTTTGACAGATCCAGCAGGAACCGGATTTCCTGGGGAGTATAATCCAGCCAGCTCAGGAGAGACCGGCCTTTAAGATCGCAGGAGTTCATACATTATAATAGTTAAAAACCGGCGCTTTTTTCAAGCCTTATGTTCCACAACGGATGGAATAGGTGTATAATCCAAAACCGGATATGGTTCAGATGTTTTTTTCGCTGCGGTTTCAGTCTCAGCTCCGGCGGACCCGGCCCAAACTGCTGCGGAATCTGGAAAAATCAATCGTTGACGCTATCGAAGGCTTTGGCGGCAAGGTCAGGATCGAGCATAAACTGATCGGCGCTTCCTTTGATGATGGGACTATCGGTTTCTGGCTGGACATGTTCTGCGTACTGGAAGCGGTCAAGAATGCCCTGACGGAAGCTTCATCGGAACTGTACGGCCATATCTGTATTGTGGGCCGGGATATACCGGAAGAGGACATCCCCTTCCTGGTAAGAAGCCTTCCTTCGGATCTGTGGAAAACCGGCATCTGGTGTTCCCCCGGGGTAAAGACCGCGCTGGAATCCTTTATCGACTTTGACGATCCTCCGTATACCGGTGAAAGCCCGGGGGCGGAGTACGTCCAGATCCGGTCCATCAGGAAATTTGAGGATGCGGATCTCCGGCCCAGGGCCGCAGACAATTCCGAAAAGATCCGGAAGTACCTGAAACAGGGTCCCAGCCGCAATACGGTTATTGTGGGTGAAGAAAATACCGGTAAACGGGACGGCCTGTACCATTACTGTACGGAACAGGCGGGCGGCTTTCCCCCGCTGGTGATACGTTTTTTCCCGGGCATGAACGCGGTAACGGGTTTTACCGATGCCCTGTCCCCGGACATCAAGGCCGTGCTGGGGGACCGCGGTGAAGAGCTTGAGCGGCTGGGAGAAATCCTGTTCAGGGAACGGCTGCGGGACGAACTTCCGGAATTTATTATCCGCTGCGGCGAGCGTTTTTTTTTGCTCCTGCTGGAAGCGTACCGCGCCGGGGCGGAGCAAAGGGGCGTTAAACCGGTCCTGGTCCTGGAAAATATCCAGGACGCGGATCCCCTGGCCAGGCGTACCATCATGGAAACCTGCCTTTCCCTTCCCTCCCGGGAACGGTACCGGGTGTACGCTACCTGTACCAGGCTCAAAGCGCTGGCCCAGTGGGAGGAACTTTTTCCCCGGATCATCAAATTTACCCCGGAAAGGAAGGTAAAGTCCGTCCTGCCGGAACTGCCCCGGGACCTGTGGGAAATGGGGTACTGCTGCCGGCTTTTCGGCCGGTATTTCCCGGATTTTCTGCTTCCCCGGCTCTTCAGGGAAGAGGGGAAAAATCCCGTGATGGTGGAAAAAGCCCTGGACATCCTTTCCCGGCTGCGGATCAATGATGAGCCGGATTTTGAGGGCCGGGCCGAACAGGTTCTGGGCGGCAGAACCGGAACCATCCGCCGGGTTGTGCGGGACAGGCTTCTGGCCTGGGTGGAAACGTTCCGGCTTAAGCCCTGTTACCGGCTCCTCGGCGTTCTTGCCGCCCTGGAGGCCGAAATCAGCGATCGTCTGGCGCTGGACGCGGTCTGCGGCGATATTGTTAACGGAACCTGCGCGGGTATTAAAAAGGCCGTCCAGGACGGGAGTTTTGAAACCGTCGCCGGCAGGGAGCGGGTGCCCGCGCTGCTGGCGGTTTTTAAAACCCAGTGGGCGTTAAGCCACGGCGGCAAAGACGAAATCCGGGACGCCTTTAGGGGAACGGTTCCCTCGGGGATTTTGGCGGGGTACCCCGAATTTAAAGCCCGAATAGCCGCGAATACCGCGGCGTATTATCTGGGAATCTGCGATACCTCGGCGGCGGAACATTCGGTTAAGGAGGCGATGCTTCTGGCCCAGAATGAAAACAAGGGCCGCTTCCTGGCCCAGGTGTACCGTCTTTTTTCGCTGGTTGAGTTTGCCGGGCATCATCTTTCCGAAGCGATCGATTACTTTGCCTTTGCGGTGGAAAATGCCGAAAAGTCCGAGGATTTGGCGGAACTGGGAATATCCGCCTATTATGCTGCGGGGGCCCATTTTATTTTCGGGAACCTTTCCAAGGCAAGGCGGCTGGCGGCCCAGGCCCGGGAAGCGGCCCGGGCGGCAATCCTTCCCGACTGGGCGGACCGGAGCCGCTTTCTGGAAGGCAGGCTTTGTTTTGAAACGGGCTGCTACCGGGAGGCGCTGGATATTTTCAGAGATTTGGAAGCCAATTATCTGGGAAAGGGCACGGAGGATTTTAAACAGACCCTGGCGGCCTGGATCTTCCGGGCCCAGGTCTACCTGCATACCGCGGGGGCAGGCCACAGCGGGGGCCTGGATGCCCGGCTCTTTGAAGTGGAAGCGGCCTTTATTGCCGGGGAATACAAAAAAGCCCTGGACCTGTCTAACGGGCTGGAGAAAGCCGGATTGGTGGAGCGGTTCCTGTTAATTGAACAGCCCGACTGGCGCAGCGGTTTCTGCCAGTGCGAACTGATGCTTTTTTCCTTACGGGATCTCTGGGACCGGATGATCCATACCTACCGGGCGCTGGCGGTGTGCCATATGGGCGGTGACGATCATGACCAGGAAGGGGTTATCCGGGAACTGCGGCGGGTCATGCGGGACGAGCTCCCCGAAACGGACCCCAACGACGCCTTTTATTTTTACGCCTACTACCGGATTCTGAAACGGACCAACGCCCCCGAGGTGGACATGAATACCGCCGTCAGCATCGCCTTTAAGCGGCTCCAGCGCCGGGCCAGCCGGATCGACGATAACGAAACCAAGCGGGCTTTCCAGAATTACCATTACTGGAACAGCGCCCTGACGGTCGCGGCAAAGGAACACAAGCTTATCTAGGGCCGGGCGGTTGAATTCGGAATTACCGGCCCGTTTTCTTGACATCCTTCGCCGCGGCGGTTTATCGTATCGTCATGGACAAGGCCCGGATTCTTTTTATAGACGACCATCCTTTGATACGCCGGGGTTTTAGCAGTTTCCTTACCGAAACCGGACGCTTTGTCATAGCCGGCGAGGCTTCGTCGCTGGGCCAGGCCCGGGAGCTGCTTGCCGGCATGGCCGAGCCGCCGGATCTGATTCTGCTGGATATTTCCCTGGGGGAAGAAAACGGCCTTGATTTCTTAAAGCCCTCCGGCCATGGGTCTGCCGGAGGCCCGCACAGGGTTCCGGTAACCCTGGTCTATTCAACCTTCGAGGACCCCTTTAGGGTGCAGAATGCCCTGGACCTGGGCGCCATGGGTTATATTCCCAAATCGGCCGGGGAGGACGAACTTCTTAAGGCCATCGACACGGTGCTGCTGGGGCAGCGTTATGTGTACCGGGGCCTGACGCTTAAAATGCATGAACAGCCCAATTATTATAATCTTCTTACCAGCAGGGAACGGGAAGTCCTGAGCCTGATAAAGCAGCATTACGATAACCGGCGCATAGCCGGAGCCCTCTCGATGAGCCTGCGCACCGTAGAAAACCACCTGAGCCACATCTACCTTAAAACCGGCTTTAATTCCAGGGAAAGCCTTTTTACGCTATAGGGGCGGGCTTTTTTGTTTTTTTGCTTCCCGCTTTGCGGAACAAAAGGGCTGCGCCAAAGGCGCCGAACATCACAATAAAGCGGTCCACTATGTTAACGGGAATACGGCAAAGGATATCGGTAAGCAGGGCGGGCAGCCTGTTCCGCAGGAGGCCCAGTTTGAAGATTTCCTCGGGGGTAAAAAACTGCCGGGACCGGGGGAAGAAGACCGAAATAAAAAAATCCACCCCGCCGCCCAGGATACTTATGACAAAGCAGTCTATAACGGCAACAAGGAACAGCCCCGCCACGGCGCTGATGAGGGCATCCATATCCTGCCCTCCGCCGCGTACGCCGATCCGGGAACCCTGAATTCCGCGGTGAAAAGAGGCGGCGATAAAGACTTCGCTTATGCTGCACAGGGAAAACAGCGTATACACCGGCGGAAATGAAAAAAGTACGTTGGTCGTGACGCTGGTTGCCAGGGCGGTGATGATCCCCGGCACTATGCCGGCGATAAAAGTAACGGTTACCGTAAACAGGGTGTCAAGAAACAGGGACAAGCGCAAAAAGCGGGACACGAAAGAATACAGCAGCACATTCCCCGCCGCTGCCGCGGCGCAGCAAAAAACAAGCTGCCAAACCCTTAAACGTCCGGTATCCATAAACGCCCCCTCCGTATGGCGGTTGACTTTTTTCCCATAGAGAAGTTTTTATTATAGCAGTATACCAGTATACCTGCCGGGACACCACCTATAAAAGGGGGCCGCATGAACGGAATGAACGGAAACACAAAAATTTGCGCCGCGCTTTGGAGTATCTGCCTTCTGGTTTTAATCCCCGCGGCAGCCGGAACCGGGCCCGGGAAAGAAGATGTTCCCCTTTACCGCGTCGCCCTGGCGTGGCGGGCCATAGAAATGGAACTGCTGGCGGAGTCTCAAAAAAGCGCCGGTTTTCTTGCCCCCGGCCACCCCCTGTGGGATCGCATGGAGGAATTTGCCGGGGTCCTTGACGCCATGGCCGGCGCTCTCGAACTTGAGCTTGACAGGGAGCGATCTTCCCCCCTGGACACGATCCGGGAACTTTCCGTCCTGGCCGGCAGCCTGCCCCGGACGGTCAGGACCCGGGGCGTTACAGCGGCCCTGCCCGTCGCGGCCTCCATAGGCGAGGGCCTTATCGGCTGGCAGGAACTTGACACCAAAAGGGCCAATTTTATTCACCTTGCGTACTTTTACCAGTTTATTATCTTTACCGCGTTTCTTGCGATCTTTGCCGGGGGACTGTGGGTTCTTAACCGGGCCCTGAGGCGTTCCCTCCTGCGGGAGGCCCACAGCGCGCGTTTTTCGCGGTTTACCGTTCTTGCCCAGGAAGCCGAGCGGACCCGCCTGTCCCGGGAACTCCACGACACCGTGGCCCAGGATCTGCGCTATCTTTCACTTCAGATGAAGAAGATAGGCGGCGCGCCGGGGCAGGCGGAACTAAAAGCCCTAACCGACGAGGCCGCCGGGATTCACGCCGGGCTAATCCAAAGGGTGCGGAATATATGCGGCAACCTTTTGCCGCCGGATCTTCGCAGCCAGACCCTGGGAGACGCCCTGCGCCGGCTCTGCTGGGACTGGTCCCGGCGTACCGGCATTGAATGTGAAGCGGCCATAGCGGAGGATCTTGATCTTTCGGCCCTGGGCGAAGAAATGCAGCTCCAGTGCTTCCGTCTTGTCCAGGAAGCCCTTTCCAATATCGAAAAACACTCGGCCGCGTCCGAGGCCCGTGTCCTGGCCCGGAACTCCGCCGGGGAAAAGCCCTGCCTTTTGCTCTGCGTCAGCGACAACGGTTCCGGTTTTGTCCCCCCGGATACCGGAAAGCTCCCGCTTAAAGGCCACTGGGGCATACGGAACATGTACGAGCGGGCCGCGATTCTCGGCGGCAGCCTGAGCATCGAAAGCGAAAAAGGCGAAGGCGCCCTGGTACGGCTGACGGTTCCCCTAACCCAAGCGTCCTAAAGGCTGTTCCCCCCCGCGGCCCATGGGCGGGTTCCCGGGATACGGATCCGCAAAAAAATCAAAACCGTGCGTAAATACTCATACTTGTAAATTTTCCCGGTATACACTTGACGGCATAAAGCCGCGGGCGGCCAGAGGACAGCGCCCTTACCACCGCAGACAGCGGAAGGGTTTGTGCTGTTCGGGGTCAGAATTTTTCTTCCTGCCCGGGGCTACAATTTTTTTATTTAGGAGAGTGTTTGTGATGAAGAGATTTGCGCACATGATGTCCGCGGCGGCGCCGGCTGTACCGGTTCTGCTGGCATTGAGTCTTGTTCTGGCGGCCTGCGGAGGCGGCGGAAGCGGAGCCGGAAGCAGCGCCGAAAACGACGGCGCCGCCGTTGAAACTGCGGATATAAGCGCTGAGGCGCTTGCCGAAGCCGCCCTGGCGGACCTAAGCCCCGAGGAACGGGCCGGAAAAAGCAGTCATCCCGGCGGCGACTTTTTCTTCCAGCTCAACGATACCGAAGACGGTATCGCCATACGGGGCTACAACGGCTCCGGCGGCGCCGTTGTCGTTCCCGAAACCATCGAGGATATTCCCGTGGTGTCGATTAGGTTTAGGGCTTTCAGGAGGAACCAAAACATTTCCCGGGTGGTACTTCCGGCGGGGATAAAGGATATCGGCTATGAGGCTTTTTCAGACTGCACGAGCCTGACCACGGTGGTTCTTCCCGCCGGCCTGGAAACCCTGGGCTACGATGCGTTTAGGGACTGTAGCAGCCTGCATACCGTCAATATCCCCGAAGGTATAAAAGAGATTGGTTCGAACGCATTTAACGCCTGCTATGAACTCTTTAACCTGACTATCCCCGGCAGCCTTACGACGATTAGGTGGATGTCGGGGAACCGTGAAAACCCCAACAACGGATCCTTCGGCGACTGCGGCAAGCTTCTGCCGTCCACCCGTCAGCGCCTTAGAGAGCTGGGCTACACCGGCGGGATTTACTGACCGGGGGAACGGCGAAATTCCCGCCGCCGCCCCGGTATCCGGGACGACGGCGATGTTTCCCGGGAGGTGTTCCATGAAACGTATGGGTATTGCCCTGGCGTTGTTTACCGGAATTTTCGCGGCCCTGTCCGCCCAGCAGACCATTACCCGGTTTGCCGTGGTGGACATGAACCGGGTTATGACCGCCTTTGGAGTGTCCGGCAGCGGCTTTACCGAAAAGAGCGCCGCGGTCCAGGCGGAAATTGACCGGCGGAACGCGGAACTACAGGACCTGGCGGCCCGGCTGGAAGCGGCCAGGGCGGACAACAAACGAAGCCATATCCGTCAGCTGGAGGCGGAACTAAAAAGCAAAACCGGGGAGACCAGGGAGTACATCCGGCAAAGCTTTGCCGAACTGGAAAAGGAAAAGGCCGCCCAGACCCTGAGCGACGACGCGCTCCGGCGGCTTACCAACGCCCTGCGGATTGTGGCGCAAAGCGAAGGGTACAGCATGATACTAAGCAGGCAGGAAGGATCGGGGATTCTGTGGTACAGCCCCTCGGTGGACATAACCAACAAGGTCCTGCAGTATCTGCGTACCGGCAAGCTGAATTAACGGGACACTTGTCCCGAAAGGCATTGAATTTACCAGGATGGACGGCCTGGAATTGCTTAATACCGACTATGATTTCAGGCCCCGGTATGTATGTCGGGGAATTGCGAAACTTTAAGCTTAATTTACAGAGGAGTAAAACGATGGGACAGGCTTATTTTAGGGAGGAGGGGGTTGATATCAAGGTATGCCGGGGCTGTGAATTTTTTAAGGAAAACCCCAACGCAGCCCCCAACTGGGTGCGTTATGAATGTTCCGCCGCCGGTCGTAGTTCTGTCGACGCAGTAGTGATTGCTTCGACCAAATCGGCCTGCGATGTACAGGGCATGGTTAAAAAAATTGACGGCGAAACTTCCATCAGGATGGCTGGGGCAGGGCTGCCTGAAAAGCTCGCTGCAAAAGCGGGCGGCGAGATCAAAAAGGCAATCATGCTCGACGTCAATTCTGCCCGGCGCGCCCTTGACGCGGGCGGCCTGGGCCTTGCGGTTGACGCCGCGGGCGGGCTGGTCCTGGTCGGCGGAGCCCTGGTAAAGGCGGGCGCGGCAATCTACAATATGGCAAAAAAAGCAGCCCTCAAGGCAAAGGAAAAAAAGCTGGTCAGGACCATGGAAGAGGCGAACGCTCTGTCTTTTTCAAGCGCCGGGGAAACGCGGGAAAGTATCGACACTCTTATGGAGTTTTATGATTCCTTTTATGTTTATGAGAAAGACGGATTTAACCTGGAACCCCTGGCGAATATCATCATGGTTAAACTTGATACCGGTATCCGCTATCTAAAAAGCTGTACCACTCTTGAGGTAAAAGAATTTGAGCGGTTCCACGCAAAACTTTTAGCGGTAAAACAAAAGTGTCTTGAGCTGCAGTACGGAGAGGAGCCGGTACCGGCGTTCAGCACATATTGGGTTACCATGGATACCATAAGTCTGGAGGGGGGGCTCAAATATACCGTTGGAGAAATCAAATCGCTTTTTGCCATCTTGAAATCCACCATGGGGTTGTTTGGTGAGGGTGCACAGATGGACCTGGACGATAAAATAACCCTCGGTGAAGGATCTTTGAAAAAACTGCGTCAGGGTTTTGACGTCCTGGACAAATTTAATTACACCCCCGTAAAAATTGAAAAGTTCCGCAAGCAGGCGGATGCTTTCCAGTCGAAGCTGGATAAATTGAAGGCCAAACAAGCCCGTAAAAAAAGAAGGTAACCCGCTTTACCGCAGGACCTGGCGCCGAATTGGCCTTTTGACACGGTGATTATAGAACACATTGTTTTATGGCAGGTCGGCGGCTTTTAAGGAAGCTCCGGGAACCCCGGCCGGGGTTCCGGAGCTTTTGCTGTTCTAGGCAAAGTCCTTAAGGGTGTTCTTCTGTTTTATCCCGATAAGCGGAATAAACAGAACCGTCAGCACTACGGAGAGGACGATGCCGGTTATAATGGCTATGGTATAGGTAACCCCGGAATTGCCCGTAACAGCCGTAAGGGCCGGCCCCAGACATTCGTTGGCCGCGAAGAAGTACGCGGTAACCACCACGGTCATGAACGCGGCGGGCCAAAGGGTAAACCAGTAGTTCTTTGCCGTTTTCGCCAGGTACGCGCTCACCGCCCAAAGGCCAATGGTCGCCAGGGTCTGGTTGGACCAGGAGAAATAGCGCCAGACAATATTGAAGTTCGCGCTGCTTTGCAGCGAGAAGAGGACCAGAAGGACGCCGACGATGAAAAGCGGAATCGCTATGGCAAAGCGGTTCCCGAGGGGTTTCTGGTCAAACTTCATCGCGTCGGCGATGGTAAGCCTGGCGCTGCGGAACGCCGTGTCCCCCGACGTGATGGGGCAGGCGACAACGCCGAAGACCGCGAGGATGCCGCCTATCCATCCCATGTATTCGGTGGACGATTTGGTAACAATGACCGGGGCGGCAACCGCCGCTTCGGTACCGACCACGTCAAAATGGGCCATGGTAACGGCCGCCCAGATCATCGCGATTACCCCTTCCAGAATCATCGCCAGATAGAAAACATTGCGACCCTCTGCTTCGTTCTTGAGACACCGGGCCATGAGCGGCGACTGGGTCGCGTGGAATCCCGAAATGGCCCCGCAGGCTATGGTGATAAAAAGGAAAGGGAAGATATGGGCCATGATATTACTTCCCTTGTCGGGCCTGAAATTCGTAAAGGAAAACTCGGGTATTCTCGCGATTTCGCCCGTAACAAACATCATCACTGTAAGGCCTATGGCCATGATAAAAAGGCACGCACCGAAGATCGGATAAATGCGGCCGATGAGCTTGTCGATGGGAAGCACCGTCGCCAGAAGGTAATAGGCTATGATACAGGCGAGTACAATGTAGTAGAAGGAGTGGCTTTCCGGGGCAAACATGGTCCTGAGAACCTGGGCGGGGGTGGTAACAAAGACCACGCCGACAAAGATCAGGAGTACGACCGAAAAGACCCGCATAATGTAAAGCGGGCCTTTTCCGAGATACTTGCCGACAATTTCCGAGATACTGGCGCCGTCGTTCCGTACCGACAGCATGCCCACAAAGTAGTCGTGAACAGCTCCGGCAAAGATGCAGCCGAAAACTATCCAGGCAAAGGCCGCCGGGCCGAAAAGGGCGCCGGCTATGGCCCCGAAGATGGGCCCGGTTCCGGCGATGTTGAGGAGCTGGATGAGCAGGGCCTTTTTCCAGTCCATGGCCACAAAGTCAACGCCGTCGTTAATCCGTAAAGCCGGCGTTTTGGCTTCGGGACTGATGACGAAGACTTTCTCGGCGATCTTACCGTAGATAATGTAGCCCACAATCAAAGCCACAATTCCGATAATAAAAGAAATCATAAGAACCTCCTGATACTTTTTTGTGATCGCCGCCGGAAAAACCCGGCGTTTAATCCATAATTTCACGATAAATTTTAGTGCGAAAACCAAACGAAAGCAAACAATTTTTTTATACCATGCTAAGGAAACTTTCCCGAAACTTCAGTTTTTGGGAAAGCCTCTACGTCCCGCCAAA
>JAISBN010000127.1 GCA_031266175.1 Treponema sp.
ACCCCATGTGGTCTCCCTTGATGCTAGGTAGAACCAGTTTAATTTGGGCTAGATTTTTATTATGGCGCACACACCCCTTTTCACTTAGAAAAATTGTGGCGCAATGCGAACCATTGACACAATCGGAGCAACTCGGTACACTATAACAATATTCCGGGGGTGTAGCTCAGTTGGCTAGAGCGTTTGAATGGCATTCAAAAGGTCGCCGGTTCAATTCCGACCACCTCCAGGGACCAAATACCGGTATTGCGGGAAATAATTTTTAATGCCGATATTTTACTATCAAATAGAGGCTTTTTAAGGCCGTCCGGTTTAAAAAAGCCCTATTATTATCATTATTGAGAGGTTAAGAATGGACAAGGTTATTGAGCAGATCAAGAAGCTCCAAACTCAGCGGAAAACCCTGGACGGGAAAATTTCCGCGCTGGAAACCAAGCTGGTCGGCGCCGCGAAGGCGGCGGCAAAGACGGCCGTTTCCAAGACTGCCGGGGCCAGGGGTGCCGCAAGAAAAGGCAAAAGCATTGCCAAAGCTGTTAGAGCAAAGGTAAAGCTGTAGCAAAAGCCGGGTTGCAAAACCCGGTTTTTTTTTTTATAATCCCATTATATGGCAAATATGTTTCAGGGAGAGATGGATCCGGAAATTGCCGCGTTGCTCGGAACGGATACTCCGGCCCCCGCCGCGCCTGATTATTCGGCCCTTTTTAATGAACCCCTTGAACTTGATGATGAAAAACCCGGTGAAGCGGAACTCGATCTTAGCGCGGAGGGCTTTCCGGAAATAACCAAACGCTTTGAAGATGTTCCCAACCCGGTTTTTGCGGATCCCAACTACTATAAAGCGGCCCTTTCCGGTGAAGGGGACGGCGCCCAGCGGGTCCATGCTATTTTACAGAAATATGTAGCCGCCAAGGATCCCAAAGACAGAAGCGTGTACCGCCAGCAGGTTACCACCGCCTTTTGGGATTTTTTGCTCAATGTAGCCCGTAAATCACCGGGAAAACTGCCGGAAAACAAAAAATTTCTGCTCCGTTTCTTTATACTGCATCCAACCTTTCTTACTCCCGAACAGAGGGATTTCTTTGCCAAAATCGTGGTGGACAATACGCTGAATCAGCCGGTGTATTACCTGGATGAATGGTTTAAGGCGGTGGGTACCGGGGTTATCAGGAATTCCGCCACCGACGAGGTAAGAATTTCCAAAACTAACGCTTCTTCCCGGCTTCAACAGCTTATGGACAAAGCCCAGGGCAAGAAAGACGGCGCCCGGAGCCTGCTAAAAGCAAAAGATGAAGAACGGATTAACATGGAACGGGTCCTGCGGGAACGGATTAAGGGTATAACCGATCATTACCCCCTTGACGGACTACCGGATGTCAGTTCCTGCTATACGGATCTGCAGAAAAAGCTTTTTGCCGAAGTCCAGGAACTGCTTAAGGGGCTTATCAAAACCGATCACGATCTGGAAGTGTTCCTTAGGGACTATTATCAGGCCGAAACGGACGTTAAAAACCTGGAGACAAAAATTGAGGAAGAGGGCGGCGCTGTCCAGGTAGACGTAAAAGCGGTGGATACCGAATTCGACACCGTCCGGCAAATGGCGAAGATGACCATAGGCCGCCAGGGAAACCATTTTCCCATCCTAAGCGGGGAATATTTCCGCTGTACCCCCGGTGACATTGGTTACCGGGAAAATGTAATCAGCATTCTGGCAAAAATCGAAAGCATCGATCGGGAAGCCTTTTGCCGGTCCTACAAAACCCGGCTGAACCGTATTGTTCCCTATGTGGTGCTTATTCCCAGTTATGGGGATGTGGGGGTCTGCTGGGAGCCCTTTGACCGCTTTAACCGGGCCACCAGCCGGGGCCGCATTGCCCTTCCCATGTATCCGAAAAACCTGTACATCGCCGTCCTTTCCGCAGTGGGGGATCTCCGCTGGCAGGTGGCCAAGGAAAAGGCCTCCTACTACTGGATGGAAGAGGGGCTTACGGGAAATTACTACCAGTGGTTCCAGAAAATGAAACTGAAAGGAGACCTGAAAGAGGCCTTTATTGCCGATTACATAACATGGATAACCAAGGAAAGCGAAGCCATACAGAAGCTCGACAAGGAAGTACGGGGCATCTTTTGGCGGCACATACCTTTTTCCCAGGCCGTTAAGGATAAACTGAGGGATCGCAGTTATACCTACCAGGATTTGTACCAGCGGGATCTGAACCGGGCCATGTCCGACGGTTATTGACGCTCCGTTTCAGGCGGGCTTTCTTTTTTGCGGATATATATCCGTAATATCCGCTGATACGCCGCAAAGGTAATGATCACCGCGAGGATAAACAGAACCGGCAAACCGATAAAAGCTTTTTCCCCGGGTATATGGGGAATCAGGAGCGCGTTGTACAGCAAAACCAGCAGAAAAAAACATATCACCGTCACGACGATGTTGAAAACCGTAGCGGCGGCTATAATCAGGATAAACCTGCCTTTTTTATTCACGCGGCCTATTCCTTTTTCGCTTTCCGTCCGGCCCGGTCCGCCATAAAAACCGTGTAGAGCAGCAGCAGCCCAAAGATCACCACAAACGAATCGGCCAGGTTAAAGGTAGGCCACCTGGAAAGGCCGAACAGGCCGTAAAATTTAACGCTGATAAAATCCACCACGCCGGCGGGCCGGAAGATCCGGTCAATCAGGTTACCCAGTCCGCCCCCCAGGATACCCGCCAGGGCCCAGCGCTGGGTGGTGGTAAATTCGTCTGACTTCATATAATACACCACCAGAGAAACAAGCACCACCAGGGGAAGAACCACGAACAACACGGGCTTTATCCAGTCGGGGAAATTATGTCCCAGGCTAAAGGCTATGGCGGTATTCCGCACATGGTATATTTCCAGAAAACCGTTACCGAATACGTCGGCAATAAACGTATTGGGCGCGGGCCAGTTTCTGACAATAAATGCCTTTGACGCCTGGTCCGCCAGTATAGCCAGGATGCTTAGTGCAAAGGGCCCCATCTTATGCTTCACGTTTCGTCTCCTCATTTCCGGTTTAGAATCCCGAGGGAATCGGCTTAGAGTCCCGTAGGAATATCAAGAAATTCCGTATCCATATTGAGCTGAGCGGCACATTCTTCCATCATCTTACGGACTCCCCATACTTCGGTGGAATAATGGCCCCCGGCGATCATATTCAGGCGGCCCTCCAGGGCATTGTGGTATACGCTGTGGCCCGGTTCTCCGGTTACATACAGATCCACCTTTTCATCCAGGGCCTGAAGCGTCTCCCGGGCCGCGCCGCCGGAAATAACGGCGCAGGTTTCGTTGACGCTTTTCCCAAAGGGATACACCCCAAGGGGGGGGCGGGCCATATAGCCAATCGCCTTGACAGCTTCGTCTATGGGCAGGGGTTTTTTAAGTTTTCCCATATAGCCTATTTTTTTTCCGTGGTACAGGCCAAAAGGTTCGGGCTTTTCAATGCCCAGCAGTTCCGCCAGGGCGGCGTTATTGCCCAGCCGCGGGTGCTGATCCAGGGGAAGATGAACCGCATAGAGGGCAATGTTATGATCCAGCAGAAATTTGAGCCGTTCCCGGTGGGTTCCCCGTAATGCCAGAGGGGAACCCCAGAAAAGCCCGTGGTGAACAAAAAGCAGTCCGCCCCCGGCGGCGGCGCACTGCTTAAAACTTTCCAGGCATGCGTCCACGGCAAAAGCAAGCCTGCGGATTTCCGATCCGTCGTTGTCAACCTGCAGCCCGTTCAGCGAAGAATCAATGTTTTGGAAGCCCTCGATATCCAGCAGGGATTTAAAAAACCCGTCCAGAGCCTGGGTATGTACCGCCCGGGTCATGCGCGCCTCATGGCTGGAGTATAGTCCGGCCGCCGGGAATTTGCCAGACCCCTCCGGTTTCCACATGGATGCCGCTGTCCAGTACAGTTACCGCCAGCGGCGCGTTTCCCGGTGTTTCGCCGGCCCGCGTAGTTTCCAGGACAAGGGCGGCAAAATTCGTCATCAGCGCCGCCGTCATCTCAGGTCCCGCGGCCCGGCCTTCCCGGTGAGCGGCGCCCCGGAAAAGGGCGCTGTAAACCGGGTAATACCGGGGACTGTCGGAATAGTCAAAAGGACCCGCCCCGGGCGCCGCAGCCAGCAGCGCCATATTCCGGGCGGCCCCCAGGGTTCTGAGTATGGTTTCGTAACGGCCGGAACGGTTTTGAATAACCCTGTCGGACAGAATAAACAAAACCGGCAGCAGGGGCCTGGGGATGGTTCCAATATGGGTGATCTTTTTGGGGATAAAGCTCCCGGCAAAATCACCGGCCCGGCGGGTAAAGGCGCTGACCGGGTTGTCCGGGGACGGCGGGGGAAGAGGCGGAGCGTCGCCCTCCAGGGAAGAAAGCAGGGGGCTTTCCACCGCTATAATGCCCCGGACCTGGGGGTGGGCGGCGGTAAAATCCTCCATCCCGGCAAGGACGGTTAAGGCCGCGCCGCCGGCGCCGTAACCGGCCAGGAAAACGCAGTTTCTGTCGGTACCGGGCAGCTTATCCCGGAGGGCATTGTTGACCGACAGTTCCCGAAGGAGGAATTCCGCGTCAAAACGCCTTCCTTCTTCCAGTTCCCGGCCTCCGGCATTGGCCGCCGTATCGCTCAAGCCCCGGCACAGGGCATTGATCAAACGGTACAAACCGGGGAGGAACAAGCGTACCGGCATACCGCTGCCGTCAACCGCGGGAGAATCAAAGCCGGTCCTGGAATAGGTGATAACGGTAAACCCCCTTTCCCCCAGGGCGCCGCAAACGGCATCGATCACCGGGAACGATCCCGCCACCGGCGGCAGCAGTATCAGGATGGGCCGGTCCGCGGAGGCGGCGGATTTTTCCAACCCCTTTTCCGGGTCATAGATTCTGACATTGAATTCCGCTCCCCGGCGGGAATCTTTCAATTGAATAGTTTCTATCCTTTCATAGAAAACCTCCATATCCATCGGAGGAGCAAAATACAGGGTTATCCACAGGGTACAGGCAAATACCGCTCCGGTGGCCAGGGTAAACAGCAATCCCCGGTCACGGTAAGAATCACTGTGGAGACTGAAAAACAGGGCGCTCAGATCCGGCAGGTTGGCAAAGGTTAAAAAGACGGCAAAGAACAGCAGGGGGATACATTCCGGCCTGAACCCGTAGGCGGGGAAAATACCTGCCATGATACCCAAAGCCAGCAGGGGGCAGGCCGCCAGCCCGTCCAGTTTCCATAAACCCCGTACCAGGGGCCGGATGATAGACAGGAACAGAAAAAAAGCCGCGAAGAAAACCAGGATTCTTAATTCCATTATTTGTATTATAATGGCCTTTAACACCTTGCGTGAAGTGTCCGGCATTGATATAATAATAAGGAATAGATAAGTAGATAAATCATAGAAGCTTTTGTAAGGAAAAAGGAATGGCCACAGCCCAGGAATTAGTTGTTGATGAGGCAAAGATAAAAAAAGCGGTTCAATCGGGTATCCCCTTGACGATAACGACTTTTACCCTTCCCCACGAAATAGAAGTATATATAGAACAGGTACTGTTGATCTTTCTTAAGCAGGTGGATCAGGAAAAGCTTAAGGACTATGTGGTGTACTGTGTGCAGGAATTGGCGGTAAACGCAAAAAAAGCCAATACCAAGCGGGTTTATTTTACCGAACGGGGCCTGGATCTTTCCAATCCCGAGGATTATAAGCTGGGCATGACCACTTTTAAGGAAGATACCCTGAATAACATAGCTCCCTATCTTCAGCTTCAAAAGGATAAGGGCCTTTATATCAAGCTTATCTTCCAGGTTAAAAAAAATATTGTTTATATAGAAGTACGAAACAATATCGCCATTACCAAGATGGAGCTGGTCCGGATTCACGACAAACTGGCCAGGTCCCGGCAGTACAATAACCTGGAAGACGCCCTTTCCCAGGTGCTGGATGATTCCGAAGGCGCCGGACTGGGCCTGGTTATCCTGGTACTGATGCTGAAGAAGATGGGCCTGGACGAGGACTGTTTTGATATTACCGGAACCGATACGGAAACCATAGCCCGGATTATCATACCCCTGGATAAAACCAGGCTGGAAAATCTGACCGATCTTTCCCAAACCATCGTTGAAAATGTCAATTCCCTGCCCCAGTTTCCCGAGAATATCATGCTGGTCCAGAAGCTGATTGGGGATCCCAAGTCGGAAATAACCGACATAGCCCGGCAGATTTCCATGGACCCGGCGTTGACCGCGGACCTGCTCAAGATTGTCAATTCCGCCCAGTATATGCTGGCTAAAAAGGTGGACAATATTTCCGAAGCGGTTAAGATGGTAGGCATCCGGGGTATAAAAAACCTGCTTTATTCCTACGGGAGCCAGAAGATTCTGGGGGACGATACCAACGAAAAGCGGGCCCTTTGGGAACATTCCTACAAAACCGCTTTTTACGCCTTCAATCTGGTCAAGAACTTCAAGAAGGATCATAACCTGCTGGATGACGCGTACGTGGGGGGCATACTCCATGATATGGGTAAAATCATTTTTGCCAATGTTCATCCCGAACTGCTGTCCAAGATAAAAACCTTCTGCGCCGACAAGGGCATGCCCGCGTCTACCTTTGAGGATTTGGCGGCGGGGATGAACCACGCGGAAATCGGCGGCAAGGTGGCGGAAAAGTGGAATTTCCCCGAACATCTGGTTCACGCCATCCAGTATCACCACGACCCCCTCTCCGCTTCACCGGAGAACCGGGATTTAGTCGATACCGTGTACCTGGCCAATATGCTCTGTGAATATGAAAACGGCAATGTTACGTTTGATCAGTTTGAGCCCCAGGTGCTGGATAATTTTGGGATTACGTCAAAAAAGCAGATAGACAGCCTGCTGGAACGGTTTTCCGCCGGATTCAAGCGGGACCGTCAGAGCGGCGGCTGATTCGCGATAAGCGGCAAAAAACCAGCCCCGGAAACGGTTCCTGCTCAGGCGATCCACAGGCCCAGGGCCGGGTTGCGGATAAAGTAGTACCCTTCGCCGTCCGCGGTGGTGTTCCATCCCTGGTTTTGGCTGTCCGGCCCCTCCGGCACATAACGGGTTATGGCTTCTTCCAGGTTTCCCCATTCATAGCCTGTCTGCTCAATGTCCCGGCGGCCAAATCCTTCCGTAGTACCGGGCCCGCAGTACCGGATGGTAAAACGGCCTTCGCCGGAACCGTGGATCAGGTGGGCGGCGGCACTGAGGTTGTCCGCCAGTTCCGGATCTTCCGCCGCGGCCCGCCGGATTGCCGCGGTTCCCCGGTAACCGTGGCGGCGCACCAGGGCGTCCAGGGCGGGGTCCTCGCCAAAACATTCCACGTGGGGGGCCAGAACCAGGAGCTCCCCGCCACAGGCCATGGCCCGGCGGGTCCGGTAGACCGCCTTGTTTCCCAGCCAGGTACTGCGGAATTCTTCCCCCAGCCAGACCACCATTTTTTTTACCCCCGGCGGATCCGCCGCCGCCATTTCCCCCGCGGGCGGGGTAATCCGCTCGATGTTCAGTTCCGCCGCCAGGGCCGCGGCTTCGGTAAAACACTCCCTGCCGAAACCGCAGAACAGGCCCCGGACGCGGTTCCGGTAATCCACCACCGTCAGGATCCACAGGATGGGGGGCAGCAGGCTTTCGTACCGGCGGAGGGCTTCGTCAAAAAGGGACCGGACGGGGTTTTCCGTTACCCCCATCAGCCGTTCCAGGCCGTAGAGGGCGCCGAGCCAGTGGCTTTTATGGATCGCCTCCGCCCCGCCCGTACCGACAAAAATATTTTTGCCGTGGTTGGACATACCGGCTATTTCATGGGGCGTTACCTGGCCGATGGAGATGATCAGGGAAAAGGGGCCCCTGCCGGGAAGCCCGTCCCGAAGCAGGCGGTTCACCTGGACCGGCCAGTCCAGGTGAAAGGCCGCCGGTTCGGGAAAAGCGGAGGCTTTGCCGCTGAAAGCCCCGGGATCGGTTTTGCCAAAAGTCCCGGTAAAGGCCGTAAAGGCCGCCTCCACCCAGTCCGCCTCCAGCCGGCCCAGCTCCAGGGTGTCGTTACGCCAGCGGTGGGGCAAAAACCTGTCCCCGGGACAGCCGGGGAACATCAGTCCGATTTCTTCCACCGTCAGGGGCCGGTGGGTTCCCGGGGCCGGCATGATTGCCCCCAGGGACCAGTGCCGCGGGATACGGCCCCCGGCCGCTCCCAGTTCCCGGCAGACGGCGGCGGTCAAAAGACCGGCCCGGGAGTGGATCCGGGTTGTATCGGGGGGAAGGATCAGTACCGGGCCGGGTTTCAGGGTACCGGGAATATTGGAACAGGCTGAGCTTCCGGCGGAAGCGCCGGAAAAAACATCCCCCAGGACCCGGGTAAAGCGGGCGTCCAGTTCCGAATCACTTAACAGTTCCGCATCGCTTAACGAGGCAGTTTCCCCCCGGCAGGGGGGTATGTCTTCCCGCATAGCGCTCATCCGGCCCGCCGCATGTTTTGCGGGCCTACTGTGTCTCCGTATCACCTTCGGTAAAGAAAGCTCCCATGGGGTTGTTGACCATCAGGATGGGCTGGTGGGTAGCGTCCAGGGTATCCCGCCACAGGTTACCTTCGGGATCCACGTGGCTCCGCTCGGAAACCACCGCCTTCGTGGGGAGATGGACAAATTCGTTGTTCACCAGACCGATGACGCATTTGGTTTTTCCCGCCATCGCCGCATGGGCGGCGGCGTTCCCCAGCCGTTCGCAGTAGATTGAATCGCTGGGATTGGCCTGGGCGGAGCGAATCTGGTAACTGGGGTCGATGTACTTTAAGTTGATTTCCATCCCCTGGTCGTCAAAGTATTCGGTTATCTTGTCCCGGACATAGGTTCCCACATCGGCCATTTTGACGTTGCCCCCGGCGTCGGTCTTGACTTCCTTGACAAGTTGATCCTGCAGCGCCCCCTCGGCCACGATAACCACCGCATGCTTGGACTTCTGGAGCCGTTCTTCCAGGTGGTGAAGAAAACCGTTGGGGCCGTCCAGTTCAAAGGGGATCTCCGGAATCAGGACAAAGTTGACCTCGTGGCTTGCCAGGGCGGTATGGGCGGCGATAAAGCCCGACTCCCGGCCCATGACCTTGACCAGGCCGATGCCGTTAATCTGGGAATGGGCCTCCATGTGGGCCGCGTTAACCACATCCACCGCCTGGGCCACCGCGGTATCAAAGCCAAAGGATTTCTGGATAAAGGAAAAATCGTTGTCCACCGTTTTGGGGATGCCGATATTGGCGATCTTGAGTTTTCGCCGGCCCACCTCTTCCGCGATGTCCAGCGCCCCCTTCTGGGTTCCGTCCCCGCCGATGGTAAAGAGCATGTTCAGGTTAAGCTGTTCCATGGCGTCTACGATTTTGGACACCTCCTTGCCGCCCCCCCGGGCGCTGCCCAGAAAGGTACCCCCCAGCTTGTGAATATCATCCACAATATCGGGGTTCAGTTCCCGGGTGCCGAAGCGGTATTCCGGGAGGAAGCCCTTGTAGCCGTAGCGGATGCCGGTAATGCGGCGCACCCCGTAGCGGTACCAGAGACAGCGGACAATGGCCCGGATAACGTCGTTAATCCCCGGACAGAGGCCGCCGCAGCTGACGATCCCCGCATGGACATGCTGGGGGCTAAAGTAGATCATTTCCCGGGGCCCCGCGGCCTCGAAGACCTGCCGGCGTTCAATAGGGTCCTGCTTGCCCAGTTTGGCGACCACGTCCAGCCGGACATACTCGTCGTCGGTCACATAATTGGCGATAAAGTCCCCGTGAACCTTGGACATGGTAATGGGGGATTTGATATTGCACTTTCCCAGCTCTTCAATGGTAAAATCGGCGGCCATGTTTTTCTCCTGGACTAACTATAACCCTTCCTCCGGGAGGATGCAAGCTTGCGACGTCCGCCCCCGCGCCTTACAGCGCCGCCCGTTCCCTGTTTGCTTTGGCTAGTTCGTCCAGCTTTTTAATCGCCGCCCGGGAAGCCGGACTCAGCCTGGGACAATCCGTGAACACATCTGCGGCGCTGTCTCCCGCCCAGCCGGTGTTAAAGCTGGTGATTTGTATGGTATCGGGGTAAGTAACGGTGGTAAGGGAAGAGCAGGCCCGAAAAGCATACTCGCCGATGGTTTGAAGGCCTGCCGGAAAGATAACGGCGGTAAGGGACGAACAGCCACTAAAAGCCCCCTCGCCTATTTGCGTTACCCCCCCGGGGATGGTCACGGAAACCAGTTCGCTGCCGTCCTCCTGGTGGAAAGCACGGCGGTTGATTTTAGTAACCCCGGCGGGGATAACAACGCCGGAAACTTCGGGGCCTACTACAGCATCCCACTCCCCGCTTCCAATCTCTCTGACCGGTATCCCCTGGATGACCGCGGGAATCTGTACCTGCGCCGCTTTACCGGTGTATTTGAGGATAACCAAGCCTTCCCCATCGCCGGTTAACCATACGTCAAATTCCGCATCGGTCTGGGCAAAGCCCCTGGCACCGCCAGCAGCAGCGCCTACATCAGTTTCTTCATACTTTACTTCCGCTCGATCCCAGTTTGCTCTGGCTAGTTCGTCCAGCTTTTTAATCGCCGCCCGGGAAGCCGGGCTCAGCCTGGGACAATTCCTGAACACTGCTACAGCGCCCTCCCAGGGTAAGCCGGTGATTTGTATGGTATCGGGATAGGTAACGGCGGTAAGGGAAGTACAACCCCCAAAAGCATAGTCGCCGATGGTTTGAAGACTTGCCGGAAGGGTAACGGCGGTAAGGGAAGTACAGCCCCCAAAAGCATAGTCGCCGATGGTTTGGAGACCTGCCAGAAGGGTAACGGCGGTAAGGGAAGTACAGCCCCCAAAAGCATACTTGCCGATGGTTTGGAGACCTGCCGGAAGGGTAACGGCGGTAAGGGAAGTACAACCCCCAAAAGCCATCTCGCCGATGGTTTGAAGGCCTGCCGGAAGGGTAACGGCGGTAAGGGAAGTACAGCCCCCAAAAGCATACCCGTCTATGGCTTGAAGACCTGCCGGAAGGGTGACGGCGGTAAGGGAGCAGCCCGCAAAAGCATACCCGCCTATAGTTTGAAGACTTACCGGAAAGGTAATGGTGGTGAGGGAAGAGCAGTTCTTAAAAGCTCCCCCGCCGATGGTTTGAAGGCTTTCTGGAAGGGTAACAGCGGTAAGGGAAGTACAGTCCCAAAAAGTATACTCGCCGATGGTTTGAAGGCTTGCCGGAAGGGTAACGGCGGTAAGGGAAATACAGTCCGCAAAAGCCCCCTCACCGATGGTTTGAAGGCTTTCTGGAAGGGTAATGGCGGCAAGGGAAGTACAGTCCCAAAAAGCATAATCGCCGATGGTTTGAAGGTTTGCCGGAAGGGTAACGGCAGTAAGGGAAAAGCAGGCCCAAAAAACATAATTGCCGATGGTTTGAAGACCCGCCGGAAAGGTAACGGCGGTAAGGGAAATACAGGCCCAAAAAGCATGGTCGCCGATAGTTTGAAGGCTTGCCGGAAGGGTAACGGTGGTAAGGGAACAGGCTGCAAACGCACCATACCCAATTTCCGTTACCCCCTCGGGGATAGTAATGGAAGCCAGTTCGCTACCGTTGAAAGCAAACGCGTTGATTGTAGTAACCCCGGCGGGGATAACGACGCCGGCAACCCCGGGACCTACCACAGCACCCCCGCCCCCAATCTCCCTAACCGGCATCCCCTGGATGACCGCGGGAATCCGCACCTGCGCCGCCGTGCCGGTGTATTTAACGACAACCACCCCTTGCCCGTCGGCGGTTAACATTATGACAAAATCCGCCTCGGTCTGGGCAAAGGCCCCAACTCCGCACAACGCCGCCAGCAGCAGCGCCCACATCAGTTGCTTCATGCTTTACTCCTTTGCTTTCGCCCGTTCCCTGTTTGCTTTGGCTAGTTCGTCCAGTTTTTTAATCGCTGCCCAGGAAGCCGGACTCAGCCTGGGACAATCCGTGAACGCCTCTGCGGCGCCACCCTGGGGTAAGCCGGTGATTTGTATGGTATCGGGGTAAGTAACGGTGGTAAGGGAAGAACAGCCATAAAAAGCATACTCGCCTATGGTTTGAAGGCCTGCCGGAAGGGTAATGGCGGTAAGGGAAGTACAACTCGCAAAAGCGTCCCGGTCTATCCTTTGAAGACCTGCCGGAAAGGTAATGGAGGTAAGGGAAGAACAGCCCCGAAAAGCATACCCGCCTATACTTTGAAGACTTGCCGAAAAGACAACGGTGGCAAGGGAAGAACAGTACGCAAAAGCCCCCTCACCTATAGTTTGGAAACCTGCTGGAAGGGTAACGGCGGTAAGGGAAGAGCAGTTCTCAAAAGCCCTCCCGCCTATGGTTTGGAGACCTGCCGGAAGGGCAACGGCGGTAAGGGAAGTACACTCCCCAAAAGCATATCCGCCGATGATTTGAAGACCTTCCGGAAGGGTAGCGACGGCAAGAGAAGAACAGTACGCAAAAGCTCCCTCGCCGATGGTTTGGAGACCTACCGGAAGGACGATGGCGGTAAGGGAAGGGCAGGTCGAAAAAGCCCGCTCGCCTATAGTTTGAAGACCTACCGGAAGGGTAACGGCAGTAAGGGAAGCGCAACCATAAAAAGCATACTCGCCTATTTCCATTACCCCCTCGGGGATGGTCACGGAAGCCAGTTCGCTGCCACCCTCCTCCTGGTAGAAAGCATACGCGTTGATTTTAGTAACCCCGGCGGGAATAACGACGCCGGTAACCTCGGGGCCTACTACGGGATCTCTCCACTCCCCGCTCCCGATCTCCCTAACCGGCATTCCCTGGATGAGTGCGGGAATCCGTACCTGCGCCGCCGTGCCGGTGTATTTAAGGATAACCACCCCTTGCCCGTCGGCGGTTAACCGTACGGCAAAATCCGCTTCGGTCTGGGCGAAGGCCCCGGTCCCGCACAGCGCCGTCAGCAGCGCCAAAATCCGGCCTCCATGCCGGATTTTGGCGTGAAGTTTGCGGCGCAAACTCCCCCCTGTCCGCCTTTGGTGGACAGGCATGGTCACAAAGAGCCCGCTTGCGCGGGGGATATCCACGGCGCCGCCCGCCAGCTCGCGGGGGAGGCTTTTCGGCGCTTTCAGTAACATTCTTTTCATCCCTGTCCCCTGCATGGATGTACGGTAACCCGCAGCAGAGACAGCTGTCAACTCTCCAAAATCCGCCATTCTTGGCGGATTTTGGGGTGGTCCCTTCGGGCATCACCATCCATGGCGGGTACGGGGTTATTTGATGATTTCCCGGCTAATCGCCCGGTAGGCGTCCCGGATTTTTATAAACCCTTCGCTGAGCGTTTTCTGCTCCGCGTCGTTCAGGCCGGACTGATTATCCGGGTGGAACTCCAGGGCAAGCCGGCGGAAGGTGCTTTTTACTTCGCGATAGGAAGCGCTCTTTGAAATTCCCAGCACCTTCCAGGGATCCTCCCCCGGATTTTCCAAAAGCGGGGCCTGATAGCTGGGATCAAGGTACTGGCGTATATAAAGGGCTTCCTGCCAAGCTTCCCTGCCCATGGCCATGGAAGCCAATTCCGATCCCAGCAGGGCCAAATCACCTTCACTCCGGCGGCGGGCCGCCATGCTTTCGGTTAAAAGGTCGGGGTTGAGTACGGAAAGCCGGGTAAAGGCCAGGCGGCAGAAGGATTCCGCCAGGGGGCCGATTTTTTTCCCCCGGGGAAAGACCGAAACGGCTCCCCCGGCGATCCGGGCCGCCGCCGCGTCATCTTCCAGTACTTTTGGGGAAGCCCTGGAGATGATGTACACCCCCAGGGCGCAGAACGCGGCTAATCCCGGATCCTCTTCGTTAAAAGAAGACGGGCCGGGGTTTTCAAAATAGGCAAGCACCACCCTGTCGCTTCCAAGCTGGGCCCAGAGGCCGCCCACAAAATAACCCAGTACAATCCCCGTTATCATTCCCGGAATCCCCAGAAAGTATCCCCCTGCCGCAAAAAGAAGAACAAAGAGCAGGGTATATTTTTGAGGTTTTAGTTTAAATTTCATGATTTCCCCGTTATCCGTGCTGTGCCGCAAGCAGTACTAAGGCCAGTATAAAACATACCGCCGCGCCCGCCGTAAGGCAAAGCATCGCCGCGGACAGGCTGCAATACAGGGAAAGCCAGACCGCCAGGTTGTCAAGGACATTCCGGTACAACATGACCGCCCCATAAAAAACCAGGGGAAGAACTCCCAGCATGGGCACGTATACATACCGGGGCTTTTTTTGGGTACGGTAGCGCCAGCCCAGGATCAGCGCCAGCACCGCCATGGGAAGGAAAAACACCGGATCCGCCAGCCGGCGCAGAATTCCGGCTTTAAAGACGCCGCCGGCATATCCGTAATCACCAAAGCTTTTTTCCGCGGTAAAGAGCTCCTGCAGGGTTAGGCCTTCGGTTCCCCGCTTCATTTTTGAAAGCAGGAGAAAATCATCATAGTCGACGCCCAGCACGATTTGGGACGAGCCGGAGGCCGGGTCCGGAGCGCCTTCGGCCCAGACCGGATCCCAGCGCTGTTCCCTGTTGGTCCTGTCCAGGGCCCGCAGCAGCAAAGCTGCCCACTTAACAGGATTACCCTCCCCATCCCTGGCTATAACGGGTATCAGCTTGGCATAATCGGTACTGAGCCGGAAGCGGAGGTTTCCCTGGGGATCGGCGGCCAGCGCTTCCCCTCCCCAGGCATAGGAGTAATCCGGCAGGGATGCCAGGGAAGCAAAGCGCAGAACAATGCGGCCGCCGTCCTGACCGGGCAGGGAAAAAACCGGTCCGGCCAGGACGTTACCGATGGCCAGATCCAGCTCGTCAATAAAAAAGGCCGTATTGGCAACGCCGGTTTTGCTTTCCTCCAGATACCTGGCTACATCCGGATCATCCGGAGTCAGAACGGCAAGTTCCTGGAAAATATAGAAGGCGCTGATCCAGTCTCCGGCCACCTTGGCTTCGTAGCCGTCCCGTTTCATGCGGTACAGGGTATACCGTTCCTGTTCCTGGGCATTGGGTTCCAGGGCGGCAATCTTTTCCCAGGCCCGGGAAGCCAGGGCCGCCGCGGCGCTGATTTCCGCGTTTCCCGGCCGGGCAAGCCGCTGGGCCAGGGTGGCAAGCCAGTGGGCATCGTAGTACCGTTCCCGGGAGAACGCTTCTTCCGCCAGCTGCAGGGCATCGGCAGCGTTAACCGGATCCCCCGGTATGCCCAGCCAGACGGGAACTTCTTCCAAAGCGGCGGGCTCCGCGGCCCGCCTGCTTACCGCCAGGGACTGGCGGTAAGCTGCCAGCTCGTTGGTAATGCCGGCTTTGAGCTTTTCAATTTCTTCGCCGGCGGGCCATATCCGCTCGCAGAGAGCGATAAACTGGGAAGCTTCCGCCCACTCTTTATCCGCCGCCTTAGATTCTGCCCTGGCCTTTGCCTGGCTGTACAGTTCGGCCCGGTTCCGCATGGACAATAAAGCTCCCTGGGACAGGGGAAGGGCCAGGAAGAACAGGACCGCATAGAGGACGGCCGCGGCGGACGCGGTAATGACCGGCCAGGTAAGGTACTTCAGGAACAGCACGGAAAAACCTTTATTGCCGACAAAGGTAGCCCCCGCGTAGCCCCCCGCGGAATGTTCCTTAAGTCCAAAGGGGATAACCAGGGCGGAAAAAGCCACCGCGGGGAACAAATGGATAAAGGTGATGATTCCGTTAAACACATGCCAGGGAACGGTAAAATATGCCAGGGGCGCCGGGGGAGGGGACAAAAAGCGGTACGCGCATATAACGATAAACGCGGCGGCGCTGTACAGGAAAAAAATCGCCAAAGGGGCAGTATACCGGTCCTGTTTAGCCATCGGCTCTCCTTCCCCTGGCCAGGTATACCAGGGCGGAATACAGCAGGATCAGGGCCCCCAGGGAACAAAAGATAAGGGGATTGATCAGCGATTCGGGGATAAAATTTCCCGCAAAGGCGCTTAACAGCTCATGGATATCCGGCAGGTTCAAAAAAGCTTCCAGCGCCAGGGCCCCCCGGAATACCAGGGCGCCAAAAAAAAGATTGGCCAGGGACCAGAAGCTGATATTGACCAGGCAGCCCAGGGAAAGCAAAAAAAGGGCCAGAGAACCGGCATAGATCCCGTAGGTGAGGGGGCCTTCCTTAAACCATGCCGAAAAAACCCGGAAACTCCGGGCAAAATCCGCGTCGATGCCTCTGAAAAACCTGCTCTGCGGCCCGGCAAAGGGCAGCTGTACCTGCGAAACCGGGGAATTCGCCTGCCGCTGGTAATACAGGGCCCCGGACTGTCCCCGGGATAACAGTACCCTGGCGCCGTCGGGTTTATACGGATCTTCAAGAAACACTGTCTGGACCGTTCCCGGGGATGAACCAAGCATCAACCCCGGTTTTGCCAGCTCCGGGGGAGCTGCTTTTGCCCGTATCCGCAGGCCTCCCATTTGGTTCAGGATGTCCAAACCGAAAAAACCCGCGGCGCTCAACGCAAAAGACAGAACCAGGATAACGGCGCATACTAGGGGATAGACCATACGCCGCCGGGTGGCGTAGCTTAAACTAAGAAGAATCGACAAATAAAAGGCCGCGGGTAAAGCCGCGCCAACTTTTGCCGCCGCGCTGACGGAAAAAGCTTCCCGGTTCGGCGGAAAAAGGACAGCCAAACCGACCCACTCCTGCAGTAAACCCAGAATACCGGCTAAAACCAGGATTCCGGTAAAGCTTAGGCAGAAAAAAAGTACCAGTTTGGCGAAATTCTTCACTCTTTTAGCCTAACATGCTGTTTCCTGATTCGCAAGACATATCCAATGAACAGAATGTCCACAAGTTTTCCACATAAAAAAAGCAAGTTTGTCAAAAGTAAAATTTAATGCTGATCAAAGAAATCAAGTTTTTTCGCCTGAAGAAGACCGTTTTCCCGGAACAATCGATGTAATTCCTTACTGTATAAGGAATTACATACACATACCTGCCTTTTCTTTCCACTGCGCCGGTATTCTGTATAAAAAGTGATACATCTGGACTCAAATGCCCCAGATTGTCAACAACTTATCCACAAAGAAATATCGTCCCGGCGGGAAAGCTCCAGGGAAAAAGTCATTTCGGCGGGGAGGCCGGAAGGGCCTTCATCTTTTCCTTTAGATCCTCCAGCAGTATATCCGCGGAGGCATCGGATTTTTCCAATTCCGCAAACCGCTTTTCCAGGCTGCTATTCAGGGATAAATCCGCCAATTCCCTAGCCGCGTCCGCCTGGGCTTCGATTTGGTCTACCTTCTGGGCCATGCGGTCAAAGGCCTCAAAGGCGCTTTTGTTCCCCGAAACGCTGGAAATGGTATCCTGGATTTTCTGCTGGGCCTCCGCCCGTTTCGCCCTGGCAATAAGAAGATTCTTCTTCCGCTGGGCTTCCTCTATTTTATTTTGCAGTTCCCGCAGGGATTCCTTAAGCTGGGTGGTGGAAGCTTTCTGGGCTTCCCACTGTTTCTTGTATTCCAGGCAGCTGTTATCGTATTCCTGCTTGCGAAGCAGGGCTTCTTTGGCTAAATCGTCCTTGCCGGCCTTAACTGCCAGCATAGCCTTACGTTCCCATTCTTCGGCCAGGGCGGTTTGGTTAAGGGTTTCCCGCTCCAGCTTTTTTTCGTCCGCGATGGCCAGGGCGGTCCCTTTTTTTGCCTCAATCAGCTGTTCATTCATATCAAGGACCAGCTGGTTAAGCATTTTTTCAGGGTTTTCGGCCTTGTTTATAAGATCGTTAATATTGGAAGAGATAAGAGTTTTTAACCGGGAAAACATACCCATACGGCAGACTTAGCCCAGGAACACCTGACCCGCGTTGTCAATAGCCAGAATAGTCTTGCACTCGGAGCAGCGGAACCGCCCGGGTTTTAAGGCCTTAAGCTTTTTTGAGCAAATGGGGCAGGAGAACACTTTGGGAAACAGCGATACGTTTTCCGATGCGGAACCACTCCGGAAAAAGTTAATGGAATCGTCCAGATTATCCTTGATGTTAAAAAACTGTGAAAATCCCAGCAGCTGAAACACTTCGTATACTTTGGGCTGGATCTCGAGCAAAACCAGATCCCCGCCCCTGGGCTTTACGGATTTAAGGAACGCCGTAAACGAACCAATACCGGTGGATGAGACATAGTTAAGGCCATTGCACGAAAAAATCAGCCGGATAAATCCCGCTTCGATAGCCTTGGCTACACGCTTCTGAAAATAGTTGGAATTATACGTATCAATATACCCGACCAGATACAGTACAAGACAACCCTCCACCTCATTAACTTTCTGAAGCTTTATTTTGAGGCTTTCATCTTTTTCGTCATCAAATCCATTAACTATATCGTTGTTTGTCATAGCCTTCCTTCCATGCAAATTTTCCACAACATTTTTTTTATTCGGAACATACTAATATTATACTACTTTACAAATTTTGTCAAACCGATACACCCCCATCCAGGGGAATTACCGCGCCATTCACCACAGGGCTTTCCAAAAGATTTAAAGCCAGGGCGGCTATATCCTCCGGGGACAAGCCCTTTCCTCCGGGGTTTTTCCCCCGGTGATAGGCCTGCTCTTTTTCCCCCGTATATTCCGTATCAGTCAGGCCGGGACATACCACATTGCAGGTAACCCCGGCGCTTCCGGCGCTTTTTGCCGCCGATTTAGCCAGTACTCCCAGGGCCGTCTTTGCCGCCGAATATGCCGCGGTCGTGGAAAACCCCCGGATCGCCTCAGTATTGGTACCGCCAAAGAGCAAAATCCGGCCCCATTTCCTTATAATCATATCGCCAATCAGTGTGGAAATCAGGATCCCGGGGAAAATAAAGTTATTTTCCGCCAGAAAATACCACTTTTCAGGTTTTGTTTCCTGCAGCGGGGATCTGTGGAAGGGTCCCCAGGCCAGAACAAGGATGTCCGGGGTTCCGGTTCCGGACAGTTCGGCGGTCCTGGCCAGGATAGTTTCCGCCGCTTTGTTTACCGGCGCCGTAACGGGAAATAAAAACCCCCCTATCCGGGCCCCGGCGGCGGCTTTTCCGCGGGCTTCGGCAAGGGCGCTTTCCAGCCTTTCGGCGGAATGGCCCCCGTGGATGGTCAAATCCGCGCCCCGGGCGGCCAGGCCCAGGGCTACGGCCCGTCCTATACCGCCGGTTCCGCCTATGACCAGGGCCCGCCGGCGGGCAAAAATTCCTTCCACAGCTGAAACTGTACCTGAATTTGGGATAAAATAAAACATGCGTTTGGAAGAAATTACCATCGTACTGGTCCGGCCTTCGGAACCCGGCAATACGGGAGCGGTATGCCGGGCCATGAAAAATATGGGCCTTTCCCGGCTCCGTATTGCCGCTTCGGAACTGCCTTTTGGCCCCGGTTCTCCGGCGGAACTTGAAAAACTGCTGGCCCGGGCTGTCCATGCCGGGAATATCTGGGAAGGGGCGGAACATTTTAACACCCTGGAAGCGGCCCTGGCGGACTGTACCATATCGGTGGGAACTACCCGGAGGCGGGGCCGCCGCCGGAAGTCAAACACCCTCAGCGCGCGGGAACTGGCGGAATTCCTTGCAGTCAGACAGGGCCGGGCCGCGCTGGTTTTTGGCAACGAACGGACCGGCCTTGAGGGGGAAGAACTGGAGCGGTGTAACCTGGCGTCCCATATCCCCGTAAGCTCCGCTTTTCCGTCGATAAATTTGTCCCACGCGGTTCAGATCTACGCCTACGAACTGTACCGGACCCTGGCCGGGCCGGACACCGGAGGTCCCGATCCCGTACCGGGCCAGTGGGTCCCCATGGCCCGGCCGGAAATAGACACGCTGGTGCACAAAATCTGCGGCGCCCTGGCGGGGATGGGATTTTACCGCCACCCCGGCCGGGAAGAACAGGCGCGGTTTTTACGGGATCTGATTGCCCGGGCGGGCTTAAGCCGGAGCGAGGGCCGGTACCTGGAAAACATCATCACCAGGGCGGGAAGGCTATCCTTGAGCGGTATGCCTGATCCGCGGCTTAACCCAGGTTAAACAGCTTATAGATAAAGAGCAGGAACTTGTAATAGATATAGGGGAAGATCCGGAGGAAACGCCAGGGTTTCTGGAAGCAGAAGCCTATCCACTCAAAGCCCCTTTCAAAGGCCTTGCGGGAAGGGCGGCGTTTACGCTCCGCAAAAATATCAAAGAGATCGCTGCACCACAGCCGCAGACCGTTATTCAGCCGGGCGCCGTTTCTGGCTATCCAGCGCTCGCCGCCCTTGACTCCCCTGCCCACCAGAAGGAGGGAAGGGGCGGCTTTTCTGATGGCCTCGAGGATGGTGTGCTCTTCCTGGTGTTTAAAGTTGCCCACAAAACGGCCCACGATCCGCAGCCGGGGAAAGGTTTGGCGAAGGTTCTTTTCCGCCCGTTTCAGGCTCCTCATTTTCCCGCCCAAAAGGTAAACGGACAATTCCCGTTTTTCCAGGATGGAAAGCAGGTTGATCACAAAATCAAAGGGCATGTACCGGTATACTTTTTTCTTTTTTAAAAAGCGCACCCCCCTGACCAGGCTTCTGGCGATGGGGATCACCAGGGTAGACCGCAGGACAAAAGGACGGTACTCATAGTTATTCCTGGCCCGGAGCAGATCCCAAAGGGAAAGGAGGACCACATCCTGGCCTTTACCGGTTTTAAGAAGCTCGTAGACCACGTCTTCCAGCTGTTCGGGGGCTACGATATTCAGAGGAACTTTCAGCAGGTTAATCCGCTCAATTCCGGCGGTTTGGTTTATTTCAGCGTCCACCAGGGTCTCTCCAAAAGTATCATCCGGACCGCCGCCGTTCCGTACAGCGCGGCTGTTTCGGTCCTTAAAACCGTGTCCCCCAGCCGCACAACTTTAAACCCCGCGTCAATAAAGCGCTTACATTCCGCCGGGGAAAAGCCCCCTTCGGGACCTACTGCCAGGGCAACCAGGGCCGGTTTCTTACTAAGATACCGGTGAAAACCGCCCTTTTCAAGAGGCCCCGGACCGGACACCGAACGGGGCTCCGTTTGCGGGGGACTTTCATGGAAGAGAAGTCCCAGGGCGGAATTTTCCTTTAAGCGCAGCTGTTCCCAGTAAGCAAGCAGTTCCTCTTCGGAAAGCAGGGGATGTATCCGGGTGTCAATCCGGGAGCCGCTTTGCTGACGGGCCTCCCGGATAATGCGGCGCCACCGTTCTTCCCTGGGCGGGTTTGTCCCCGGGCCTTGAGGCACGGGGACAGACCTTTCCCCGGTAAAGGGAACCACTTCGCCGACGCCCCCTTCCGCGGCCTGGCGTACTATCAGGTCCATTTTGGTTCCCTTGGGCAGGGCCTGGAAAATATACAGGGGCGGAAGGCTTGTTTCGGCGGAACCGGTTCGGGGACCGGAAGCGGCCGCGGTCTGCGGGCCCCCGGGGGCAATCACTCCCTCCAGGACATGGTCCGTAATGCTGCGGACGGTAACCCGCGCCGGTTCTCCCCCGGGCAGCAGCACATCAAAGGCGCCGCCGCTCTTCAGGCGGCGGACATGGACCAGGTAATGATAATCTTCGCCCCGGACCAGGACGGAACCGTCCCTGTCCGGGGCATTCTGCAGCAGAAACCGCTTCACGAAGCCAGAGGCAGCGTATCGTCCGCTTGTTCCTGCAGCTCCTTAAGGGTTTTGCTGGTTTTCATCAGCTGTGTATAGGTTCCGCTCCGGAGTATCCTGACTGCTTCCTGAAGCTGAATATCGTATTCCAGATCATAGACCGGGGCGATCACCGTCCGGTTCTGCTCGTTCCTGATAAGCCGGCGGAGCAAGCTCAGATCCAGGCTGTATTTGGCATTGAGTTCCCTGACAAAGGCATCTACCAGAGTACCGGAGGCCTGGGGATTTTCCGCGACAAACTCGGGGATTTTGTTATCCGAGATAAGCTCGTTCAGTTTTTCCGCGTCCGCGGAGGAAAAGTCGGGAAAAAGTATCTCCCTGTCCGGGGGAATGCCGATCTTGTCGATGTTCACATCACTGGGGGTATAGTACCGGGCGGTAGTCAGGCGGAAACCGGCGTTGCCCCCCACGGGGAACACCTTCTGTACCGAGCCTTTACCGAAGGACTTTTCCCCCACCAGATACGCCCGTCCCCGGTCTTTAAGGGCGCCGGCCACAATTTCCGAAGCGGACGCGGAACCTTTGTTAATCAGAACGACAACCGGCATATCCTGGGATACTACCGAACGGCGGCGGGCATTGTAGACAAAATTTTCCGCGGGAATCCGGGATTTGGTGGAAACCACCACCCCTCCCTCGAGAAACAGTTCACAGATCCCCACCGCGGAATCCAGGAGACCGCCGGGATTGTTCCGCAAGTCCACCACCAGGGCTTTGTAATTACTGCTCTTAAAGTCTTCCAGGGCTTCCCTGGTCCGGGTTACCGTCATGGGGGTAAAGGAAATAATCCGCACATAGCCAATGTCGCCGATCATCTCGTGCTTTATCACCGGCACTTCGATAACCGCCCTGGTCAGGGTTACGGGGAATTCCAGGGAAACGCCCCGGCGGATCAGGAGCTTTACCGCGGTATCCGGCGCCCCCCGCAGCCGGGCAAGGACTTCGTCCATGGAAAGCACATCCGTGGCCTCACCGTCAATCTGAACGATCAGGTCCCCGGGGTTGATCCCTGCCCGCCAGCCGGGAGTGTCCTCAATGGGGCTGGCTACTTCCACAAAGGGAGGGGTTCCATCGGCTTTGGTTTCCAGGGGCTTGCTGATATAGAGGCCCACTCCGCCGAAACGGCCGGAGGTGGTATCGTTTAAATCTTCCATTTCCCGCTGGGGAAGAAAAGAGGAATGGGGATCTCCCAGGGACTTAAACATGCCGTCCATGGTTCCCTCAAACAGCGTTTGAGGGTCTACCTCGTCCACATAATTGCGCTGGATAAAATCAAAGACATTCTGCATGATCGCCGCATAGGGGCGATCATGGTTCCCCCCGCCGGACAGCAGGTTCTGGGCCCCGGCCCGGGGGGCAATAATAAACACCGCTCCCAGGATAATGCCGGAAAGCAGCCAGGGAAGAACGCGGAGGGAAAATTCACCCTTTTGGATATTTAATTTATTCATGATCATAGTGTAAACCCCGGGACTTAGGTCTTTCAAGTATTGGCTGCCGCGCTTAGCCTGGCCGCCGTCTGTTCGTTGCTTCGTACCAGCCGTTTGGCCAGTAGTTTGGAAAGGAATATGCCGTAGTGGGGATATTCCCGGATGACGGTAATAAAATTTTTCTGGGTCAAAAGAATCAGTTTACCCGGACTGGAGGCCCGGACCGTGGCGGATCTGCGCTGGTTCAGCAGGAAGGACATTTCTCCCATAAAAATATCCTGGGGCGAAAGGCTCCCCACCGGTTTGTCGTTGTGGATCACCTCGTAGGTGCCGGAAGAAATGTAGTACAGGTAATCGCTGGGTTCCCCCTCTTTTAAAACCGTATCGCCCTTTTTTACCGTCACGATCTGTTCATTGGAAAAACCAATGGGTACTTCGTGTTCCACCGAAACATCGTGCCTGATGATCAGCGCCACCTGGTTACCCTTGGCATTGTACTTAAGTTCGTGGGAAAGACCCGAGGCCATTTGAATCCCCCGGCCATGGAGGCTGTACTGGTCCTGGTTCGCCACTTTTTCAAGATGGGCTTTGACATCAAACCCCCTGCCCTCATCATGGATAATAAAAACGGAGCGGTCCGGCTTAATCTCCCAGAGCAGGGATACTTTTTTTGCCTGAATTTCGGGGTCCCTGCATCTTTCCGCAATTAAATCAACGGGAGAAATACCCTCGTTCAGGGCTTCGGTTTTTTCGTCGTAGGAAATCCCGCAGTTGCCGTGTTCAATGGCGTTCACAATCAGTTCCGCCAAAGCCAGCTGGAGATGCATTTTACTGTCCGGGTTAATAAGCCCCCGCTGGGCCAGGATGGTAGCGCCGATGCCGGAATAGAGGGGCACCGCCAGGAGGTCGTTTTCTATGACAAAACTGCCGGAAGCCCCGTCCAGCAGGTTTTTGGTAAATTCCCGCTGAAAGATGATCTGGTAGTTCTGTTCGATAATCTGAATGTTCTTGACCAGGTGGGTTCTGAGCCTGAAATTGTCCAGCAGGGTCAGCACATTGGCGGCCTTGTACTTTTTCAGCAGCTCCTCTTCCTGGTCCTGTTCGGAGGAAAAAAGACCGATAATCCCGAAGTTGAGGATCCACTTGTCGTTCTGAATATGGCTGATGATTTCATTCACCTTGACGCTGGTATCCGAAAAGTTGATAACCACCAGTTCCGGAAGGGCATAGTTGAGAAATTCCAGGATTTCGTCTTCCTGGTTCAGAAACAGCAGATCGTAATTGTGGCCGGGATTCTCCTGAAAGGCGCGTTCCACCCGCTTCCGGATTTCAGAGTTCGAATTGATAATACCCAGGATACTCATGCTTACTCCGTGACAAAAAATTCCTTCTAATTATCGGCAGTTTCGGGTAAAAGTACCAATTCCGCCGGCCCTTTGACCAGCAATTCCGCAAGGATGTTCCGCATCTGTTCCGCCGTTACGGACCGGTATAAAGCGGGCCTTTGGACCAGGCGGGAAAGGGGAGCTCCGGTAATAAGGGTAAAATTCGCCAGATTCCGGGCCACGAAGCTGTTGTTTTCCATGGATTGCTCAAAAGTCTTTACCAGCGCCTCCCGGGCCCGGCGGAAAGTTTCTTCGTCAATGCCCCCCGCCGCCAGGGAAGCCAGCCGCTCCCTTACGGTCCGCCGCAGTTCCGCCTCCCGCCCGGGGTCACAGATAAAGTAGACGCCCAGGGCCAGTTCCCCCCTGGGCATGAGAGTCAGGGCCGAGTCCACAGAAACCGAGTATACGCCCCCCAGGGTTTCCCGGATTTCATCGGTTAATACGATGTCCAGGTATTCGTTGAGTACCAGGACAGCGGCGTTATCCGCTTCTGTCCAGGGTTTGGGAGCGTACCAGCCCATATAGGCGGCGGCCTTTTCTTCTTTTCCCTTACGGATAACCTGTTCCGCCGCGCCCGGCCGTTTAATGTCCGGATCGGCCCAGGAATTCCAGCGGGGCCGGGGATTTCCCTCCGCGTCGGCATTCGGTATGGAGGCAAGCCAGGTTTCCGCCAGGGAACGAAGGTTTTCCCGGTCCCCCAGGCTTCCGGCAAATACCACTACATAATCCGCGGGATTCAGGGCCGCCCTTAAAAAATCCCCGGCGGCGGCGGTGTTAACCGAGTCCAGGTCTTTAAGTTCCAGGGACCGGAGCAAAGGATTGCCGCCGGACAAAAACCGGTTGAGTTCCTTAAAAAAGACCGTTTCCGGGTTTTCCGCTTCCTGAAGCAGCCGGGTTCTGTACTGATCCACCACCAGCTTAAGCCCTGTCTCGTCAATCCGGGGAGCGGTAAAGCTGACATACAGCATCTGCAGCAGGTATTCCAGGTCCTTCACCGCCGCTGAACCCTGGAAGCTCCGGAGATAGGAACTGGTCCAGAACGACAGGGATACCTGTTTATCCGAAAGCAGATCCAGCAGTTCGATCCGGTTTAAGGGGCCCAGGCCGGAAGCGCTTTGTATTTCCGCGGCCAGTTCCGCTGAAAAGTCCGGCCCCGGTACTTTATCGTTTTGATCGGGCGATCGTTTGATCGCATCGCCGGTCGTACCGCCCCGGGCCAGGGCACAAAAGCTTAGTTCGTTATTTCTGTTGGCGGTCTCCATCAGGATAACCTGCATACCGTTGCTCAAGTTCCAGATTTCCGCCCCGGACTCATCCCGCAGGACCGAAACAACAGCCTGCCGCGGCGGGCTTTCATCCACCAGGGCGGGAGCAGCCCTCCGCTCTTCGGGGGGCGACACTTCGGCGTTCCGGCTTTCCCGGACCATGGCAAATACCGCGTCACGGCCGGGAAGAGCCGGCGCTTCCGCTTCCGGAGCGATCACCAGCGCCATTACATCATCGTCGGCAAAGCAGGAACGCAGGGCGGCGTTTACCGCGTTCCGGGTAATGGCCGGCAGCAGGGCGTTGGCCGCCTTGAGCTTCCAGTCCGCGTCCAAAACAAAGGAATCGTTAAGAAAACCGCCGCTTAATTCGTAGATGAGGTCTTCCGATTCCAGCCGGTCCTGTTCCGCCGCCAGCTGTTCCAGTTCGGAAAGCAGCGCTCCCTTGGCCCGGTCCAGTTCCGCTCCGGTAAAGCCGTACCGGATCAGCCGCTCTTTTTCCTCAAGCACCGCCCGGAGGGTATCGGTAGTCCGGCCCGTTTTAGCCTGGGCGGCCATAATATAGTACCGGGATTCCCGGCCATGGCGGTCGTTCCAGACCGCGGCGTATATAAAGGGGTTGTCTTCCCGGGATGCCGCTTCTGCGGTACGGAAATCAATCATGGTCCTTGACAGATAATCAATAATCCATTCCCGGTAACCCCGCAGGGTCTGTTCCGGGGCCCGGGGACCGCGCTTGTGGTAAAGATACACGACAGAGCCGGGCAGCTCCGGGTCGGTAATAATTTCCGCGGCAAGGGAGCCCTTTTGGGGACCGGGCAGTTCGTAATAGGGCCGGTCCAGGGGAGTATTCCGGGCCGGAGCGGTAAACCGGGAAGCCAGCTCCCGTTCCAGCAGGGCCCCGTCAAAATCCCCTACCAGGATCACCGCCATATTGTCCGGCCGGTACCAGGTTTGGTAAAAATTCCTCAGCTGATCCGGGGTAACGGTCTGGATAATGTCCGGAAGCCCGATGGGAAGCCGCTCGGCGTACCGGGAATCCCGGAAGATCACCGGCAGGAGCTTTCGCAGAACCCGGTCCTGGGCTCCCAGCCGGGAACGGTACTCCTCCATGATGACGGCCCGTTCCTTGTCCACATCCCCGGGATTAAAGGTTACGGTCCAGGTCCAGTCGTCCAGGATAGCCAGGGCTTTTTCCGGGATCCGCCTGACGCCGCCATCGTCTTCTACCGGGGTTTCTATGCCGTAGACCGTTTCATTGTAGGTGGTATAGGCGTTTACCTCCGGGCCGAAACGCATGCCCAGGGAACGGAGGTAATTGACCAGTTCGGCCCCGGGAAAACGGGCGGTGCCGTTAAAAGCCATATGTTCTACAAAGTGGGCCACCCCCCGTTCATGGTCCTCTTCCAGGACCGAACCGGCGTTTACCGCCAGAGTCAGGTAGGCCCTGCCCGCGGGAAGGGAATTTTCCAGGATATAGTACCGGAGCCCGTTGGGAAGCTGCCCGGTTCGCAGGGCCGTTTTGACCGGAAGGGGATCATCCGGCAGCCCCAGACCGCCATATACAACCTTGGGCGGAGGGGTAAAAAGAGCATCTTGACCCGAAACCCGGGGACCGGGGCAAAAAAGCAGGACGATAAACGCCGAAAAAAGAGAAAAATACCGTTTGTTTTTAATAAAAATCATATCTTAAGTATACCCAAAAAAGGTTTATATGATATACTATTTTCATATTGGAGGCACATTATGAGACTTTTAACCAGGTCTGATTTTGACGGTCTTGCTTGCGGCGCCCTGCTTGAATATCTGGGAATCATTGACGAATACAAATTTGTTCACCCCAAGGATATCCAGGACGGACTGGTAGAAGCAACATCCAACGATATATTAGCCAATATCCCCTATGTTAAAGGTTGCAAACTCTGGTTCGATCATCATTACAGCGAGTCGGAACGGCTGGGAAAAGATGTCTACTTTGAGGGCGTTTCCCGGGTTGCTCCCAGCTGCGCCAGGGTTATTTATGATTATTACGGCGGGGCCGAAAAACTGGGCTGTTTTAAAACCATGATGAAATACGTGGACAAGGTTGATTCGGGGGATTTGACTTCCGAAGAAATACTCCATCCCACGGGATGGGTGCTGCTGGGCTTTATCATGGATCCCAGAACCGGCCTGGGGCGGTTCCGGAATTTTACCATCAGCAACTACGATCTGATGAAGCTGCTGACAAAGGCCTGTATCGATAAGCCCATAGAAGAAATTCTTGCCATGAACGATGTCAAGGAACGGATAGAAGTGTACATTGAACAGGCCGAAGCTTTTAAGGAAATGGTCCGGCGCTACGCCAAAACGGACGGTCAGGCTATTATCGTTGACCTGCGGGGGGTGGAAAAAATCCACGCGGGCAACCGCTTCCTGATCTACACCCTGTTTCCCAAACAAAACGTCTCTGTCTGGATCGTGGACGGTAAGAACAAGCAAAACGCGGCGATCACCGTGGGGTACAGCATCACCAACCGCAGCGCCACCGTGAATGTGGGCAGCCTCCTCCTTAAGTACGGCGGGGGCGGCCACACCCAGGTAGGGACCTGCCAGGCGGACTACGCCGACGCGGACCGGGTTATCGGGGAAATTATCGCGGCGGTGCGATAGGCGGCGCCCGTGATGTGTAACCTTCACAAGGTATACAATTAGCGTTTGCTAAAGCCGGAAAAAACATGTTGGAAAGGGTTTTTTATGAAAGAAAATGCAGAATTACGGGCAATGGCAAGAAGCCAGCTAAAGGGAGCGTGGCTTGAGGCGGTTGGATTGATTCTCGTTTACTGGATCATAATGGGCGTTTCTTCGATGGTTATGGTTGGACTCCTGGTTTTGGGAGGTCCTTTAACGCTGGGGTTATCGGGATATTTCCTGAAAAAACCCCGTGGTGAAGCCGGGAAACTTGAAAATTTGTTTGACGGTTTTAAACAGTTTGGTTCAAGCTTTCTGTTGAATTTACTTCAGGGCATTTTCATTGTGCTCTGGTCTTGTTTATTGATAATACCCGGGATTGTAAAAGTCTTTAGTTACTCTATGGCATTTTACATTTTGAAAGATAATCCCGATATTGGAGCGTTAGAAGCAATTACCCAAAGCCGGGAAATGATGACCGGATACAAGTGGAAACTTTTCTGCCTTTATTTTAGTTTCATTGGCTGGGCTTTACTGTGCTGTCTTTCATTTGGAATTGGCTTTTTGTGGCTTGTTCCGTATATAGAGACGAGCGGCGCAAACTTTTATGAAGAATTGAAAAAGCAAAGTCCCGCAGCGGCGGTTGCTGCGTAAATCAGGAGCTTGTCCCAAAAACTGAAATTTTGGGACAGCTTTCCGGCTATGTGAAATGCCTCATTTTAAAATGTTACCGAAAAGGCTATGTGAAATATTGCTGCATGCCGCCGTTTTGTGATATACTTCCCTCCTTATGGAAATAAATTTTTACTCCCTGGGCGCGGCGGAAGAAGTTACCGGTTCAAAACATGTCTTTGAAGTAGACGGCAAAAGCTATCTGGTGGACTGCGGAGCCTTTCAGGGTTCCCGGGCGGAGGCGGACCGGAAAAACCGGGAATTCGGCATCGCCGGCGACCGCATTGAGGGGGTTCTTATAACCCACGGCCACTTTGATCACTGCGGCATGCTCCCCCTGCTGACAAAAAACGGCTACCGGGGAAATATGTACGCCACCCCCGCGACCAGGGATATTTCCAGCCTGGTGATGATGGATTCCGCCAATATCCAGGCCAGGGACGCCGAGTACCTTCGCAAACAGGCCCGGAAAAGGGGAGAAAAATTTACCTGGGAACCCCTGTACACCGAAAAGGACGCCATTGAAGCCACGGGACAGATCATGGGCATTTCCTACCACCGGCCTTTTTATCCGGGCGACGGCGTCCAGTGCGAATTTTTTGACGCGGGGCATATTCTGGGTTCCGCCATGGCCTATGTGACGGTCAAGAAAAACAGCAAAGAAACGCGGATACTTTTTTCCGGCGATCTGGGCCGCAGGGGTAAACCCATTATCCGGGACCCGGACACCCAGGGGCCGGCGCCGGACTACCTGGTCATCGAGAGCACCTACGGCGACCGCCGGCACGACAAGACCGGCGATGCCCTTAAAAAGCTGGCGGAGATTGTCCGGTGGGCGGTAAAGGACCGGGGGAAGATCATCATCCCTTCCTTTGCCATAGAACGAACCCAGGAGCTGGTGTATTACTTCCACCTGCTGGTGGATAACGGGGAAATCCCGCCGATTCCCATGTACGTGGATTCTCCCATGGCGACTAACGCAACGACAATCTTCCAGGTTCATCCCGAATGTTACGACGACGACATTCACGAAGCCTTTATCCGGCACCATAAAAATCCCTTTGGCTTTAACAGCCTTCACTTTACCACCAGTGTGGAGGAATCCAAGGCTCTGAACAATCTGCAGGGGCCCGCGGTAATCATCAGCGCGGACGGCATGTGCGAAGCCGGACGGATTCAGCATCATCTGGCAAACAATATCGGCAACCCCGCGACCACCATACTCCTGGTGGGGTTTATGGCGCAGAATACCCTGGGCCGGAGGATTCAGAACCGGGAAGCCGAAGTAAAGATCCACGGCATGTGGTTTAAACGCAAAGCCCGGGTGGAAGACATCAACGCCTTCAGCGCCCATGCCGATTATGCCGAGGCGGACGAATGGCTTGGCTCGCTGGACACTTCCAGGCTTAAAAAGATCTTTATCGTCCACGGTGAACCAAAGGCCCAGGCGGCGTTCAAACAGTACCTGAAAGACAGGGGCCGGCCCGAACCGGTGATCGTCAGATATGGGGAAACCTACAATCTGGCGTGACAGGAGGCTAATATATGCCATTGCCAAAAGTGTATATCGGGTTACCGGTACAAGAAGCTGGACTGGAAATCCTGCGGGGAAAGGTTGATTTTAAACTATGGGAGAAAGAGGAAGCCCCGCCGCGGAACGAACTGTTCGCGGATCTGAAAGATGCGGAAGGCCTACTCGCGGGGCTGCCGATAAAAGCGGACGCGGAACTTTTTAACGCCGCCCCGAAACTCAAAGTGGTCAGCAACTATGCGGTGGGTTATGACAACATTGATGTGGCGGAGGCGACCAAACGGGGTATCTGCGTGACCAATACCCCGGAAGTTCTGACCCCGGCCACCGCGGATTTAACATTCGCCCTTATCCTGGCTTCCGCCCGCCGGATCATCGAAGCAAACGCTTTTTTACGCTCCGGCGGATGGAAAGTCTGGGCCCCGGAACTACTGGTGGGCCGGGAAGTTGCGGGAAGCGTCATCGGGATTATCGGCATGGGGCAGATTGGACAGGCGGTCGCCCGGCGGGCCGGGGGGTTTGATATGCGGATCCTTTATTTTGATACTGTGCGCCGTCCCGAAATTGAATCCCGGCTGGGAGCCAGGTATGTCCAGGTTGAAGAGCTGTTACAGGAAAGTGATTTTGTTACCCTCCATTGCATACTGAACGACAGCACCCGGGGTCTTATCGGGGAAGCGCAGCTTAGATCCATGAAAAAGACCGCTATCCTGATCAACGCGGCCCGGGGTCCGCTGGTCGATCAGCAGGCGCTGTACAGGGCGTGTTCCGAAAAATGGATCTGGGGCGCCGCTCTTGATGTGTTCGCCAAAGAGCCGGTTCCGCTGGATGAACCGCTCCTTACCCTGCCCAACGTGACCACCGTTCCGCATATAGGAAGCGCCAGCCGGACTGCCCGGAACGGAATGGCCGTCCGGTCCGCGGAAAATTTACTGGCGGTTTTACAGGGAAATAAACCCAGGGATCTTGTGAATAAAGAGGTATGGAAATGAGAAAACCTGCGGTTCGTTGTGGTTAAACCACAGGGTCTGAGATATTTGAATATTTAAATGAAAAAGACCGTGATGCCTAAAAATAAAACCTAGTCGAAAAAGGGATGCCTCAAAACTAAAAACCCAGCCAAAACTATAGTAGTTCCACCGGAGCGTGGAGCAGATGAGGTTAGGGATGAAAACCAGACGGGAGATTTTTGAGGCGCATTACCGGCGTTATCAGCGAGCGGGGAAGAAAGAGAAGGGGAAGATCCTTGAGGAGGTGGCCGGTACGACCGGGCTGAACCGGGACCATCTTGCCCATGTACTGGCAAGCTATGGGAAACAACAGACGGGCCCAGTGGCCACCGGGGAAGGCCGCCCGGTCTGCGGAAAGCGGGGGCCGGGCAAGCGCGGGGGGAGGCCGCCCAAGTATCAGGAGAAGGCGTTTGCGGTCCTGTTGACACGCATCTGGGAGGATTACGGGCGGCCCTGCGGCAAGCTGCTGGCACCCCTGATACGAGACATCATAGACTTTCTGGTTGCATCGAAGGAACCAGACTACGGTATCAACGAAGCGCATAAAGCCCTGCTGGTAACAGTCAGCGGGGCCCAGACAGACCGGTTGCTGGCGTCGGCGCGGAAAGCGCTGGAGATACGGGGGATAAGCACCACCCGTGCGGCGGGAGCTTCCCTGCGGTCCCAGGTGCCGGTGCAAACCCACTTTGACCGGGAGACGGTAAAGCCGGGGGATTTCGCCTTTGACACGGTGGCGCACTGCGGAGGCTCGGCATCCGGGCAGTTTTGCAAAACGTTGACCGGGACGAGCCCCTATTCGCCCTGGGTGGAGGAGCGTTCCCTGCTGAACAGCGCGAACAAGCGGGTAGCGGAAGCCATCGAGGACATCAGGAAGACCCTGCCGTTTCCCCTGACCGGCGGCCATTATGACAACGGGATGGAGTTTATCAACAAGCCGCTTTTGGAATGGTGCCTTGCCAAGCATATCAGGGCGACCCGGAGCAGGCCGTACCGCAAGAACGACAACTGTTTTGCGGGGCAGAAGAATTACGATGCGGTGCGTAAGACGGTGGGGTATTTCCGGTTTGACACGGCTGCCGAGCAGGAGGCACTGGCGGAGGTGTATAAGTACCTGTGCCCGTTGTATAACTACTGGTATC
>JAISBN010000048.1 GCA_031266175.1 Treponema sp.
CCCCTGGGGCGGCTCAAAACCGGGACCCCCGCCCGAATCGCCGGGGATTCCATTGATTATTCCCGGATGGAACAACAGGACGGCGAAATCCCCTTTCCGTTTTCCTTTGACATTGAGCCGGGTTCCGTCCCGGAACGGCCCCTGGTTCCCTGCTGGATCACCTATACTACCCCAAAAACCCATGAAATAATCCGGCAAAATATCCACCGGTCCCCCCTGTACGGCGGCAAGATCCAGGGAATCGGGCCCCGGTATTGTCCCTCTATTGAAGATAAGGTGGTCCGTTTTCCCGAACGGGAGCGGCATCACATCTTCATCGAACCCGAGGGGCTTGCCGTGAATGAAATGTATATGAACGGTGCTTCCAGTTCCCTGCCCGAGGACGTGCAGGAGGCTTTTATCCATAGTATTCCCGGCCTGGAGGAGGCCCGGATAGTCCGGCCCGCCTACGCCGTGGAATATGATTACCTGGATCCCCTGGATCTCTATCCCACCCTGGAATCCAAACGGCTGGCGAATTTTTTTGTAGCGGGCCAGACCAACGGCAGCTCCGGCTACGAAGAAGCGGCGGCCCAGGGCCTTATGGCGGGTGTCAACGCGGCGCTGAAACTGCGGGGGGAACCGCCCCTGGTCCTGGGCCGGGCCGAGGCCTATATCGGGGTCCTGGTGGACGACCTTACCACGGTGGGTACCAAAGAACCCTACCGGATGTTCACGAGCCGGGCGGAACACCGGCTCATGTTACGCCACGATACGGCGGACACCCGCCTGAGTCCCCGGGGGCGGGCCCTGGGCCTGGTGGATGATCAACGCTGGGAGCGGTTTCAGAAAAAGACCCGGGCCCTGGAAACGATTACGGAACTGCTCCGCAGCAGGAAGGTTCCCGGTCCGGCGGAGCAGGAACGCGCCGTCATCCCGGAGGCCCTTCGATCCCATGCCGGGGATAGTCTGGAACGGGCCCTGACGGATTCCGGGATAGGTCCCGGAGACCTCTTGCCCTATGCCCCGGAATTAGCCGCTTATCCCCGGGAATGGCTGGACCGGGCGGCCCTGGATACCAAATATGCCGGTTATATCGAAAAAGAAAAAAGAACCGCCGCCCGGAACGCCAAAATGGACGCCATCAAACTCGATCCCGCCATGGATTACCGGGCCGTTCCCGGCCTGTCCGCGGAATCCAAGGAAAAACTCTCCCAGGTCCGGCCCCTTACCGTTGGGCAGGCCGCCCGGATCCCCGGAGTACGCCAGGGGGATATCGCCTTGTTAATGGTGTTAACAAAAAAATAACCCGCTTCCCTGCCGCTGTTTTTAAAAATTTAAGCAAAAGATCATATTAATACTTGACAGTCGTCTTAATATGATATATATAAATATATGACAAAAGGGAATATTCATATGTCGTATTAATCTATCTTTAATAAAGGAAATGATTTATGAAACGAGGCGTCTTTTTTTTATCGGGAATAGTTGTTGTGTTAGGCCTTTTTGGCGTTATCCTGCCCTGGGAAGATATCGGCGCCCTGATACGGGACCTGCCTCGGCATAATTCCTTTCAGTATCTTACCCGTTTCTCCCTGTCCGCGGGATACTTTGAGGCGGCCTACCGTACCCTGGATGATCCCCATGTTTATATTGTCCTCTCGGATACGGGGAGTCCCGCCGGCAAAGTAATTGGATTTTTTACCGCAAGTCCCTATAATCATGTATCTTTGGCCTTTGATCCGGGTATCAAAACTCTGGTGAGTTATAACGGCGGCAATGGTATTTCCGGTCCCGGTCTTAACGCAGAACGTCCTGAGCATTTAAACCGTAAACCCAGCGCTTCCCTGGTGGTCTACCGGCTCAAAATCACCCCGGACCAAAAACGGGCTCTCATCGAACGTCTTGGGGTAATTAATTACGAGGGCAGTTCCTATAACCTCCTGGGTCTTATTACCGGAAAATCTATCCTGCCCAATATCATGTTTTGTTCCCAATTTGTATACACGGTCCTGAAGGACGCCGGCGCGGTTTATTTCAGCAAAAAAAACGGAAAGGTAATACCCATGGATTTTGCTAACCTGGCCCGGGGGGATCGGCTGGAATTCACCGGTAAAATAGCCCTCAACCCCCTTAACGCGGGCAGCGGCATATCGCTATCCAGAGCAAAAAATTTTTCTATTACTCTTGACAGTCGTAGTATTACGTCTTATAATTTAATCCGATAGGTCGAGAAGATGAAATGGCGCTTGATCATGAGGGCTGTGGGAGTTGTGTTAATCATCCTGGGGATTTTGGGGGCTGTCCTCCGTTTGTTTGAACGTTAACTGATTCCCTCGGCCACAGAGCCGGCACATAAGGAGACGCTATGGAACCGAAATTATCATCCGATGTACTCCGGGGTCATACGGATACCATTGTCCTCAATATACTTCTTAACGGCGATGCCTATGGGTTTGAGATTTATAATACGATTTTGGACCGTACCGGGGAACAATACGAACTTAAGGAAACCACCCTTTATTCCAGTTACAAACGGCTGGAACAGGAGGGAGCTATCACCTCTTATTGGGGGAATGAAACTCAGGGGGCCCGGCGCAGATATTACCGGATCACCGATCAGGGCCGGGAGCAATACCGGCAAAACATCCTGAACTGGGAGTTTACCCGGAAGATATTAAACAAACTTTTAGGAGCGGAATAATGGATACCAAGGATTTTGTTGATCATTTGTTTGCGGAATATGAGGAAACCCCGGAACTTCGGGACTTTAAGGAGGAGCTCTTATCCAACCTGGAAGCCCGGATCGCCAGCTTATCCGCCAAGGGTTTGAATCGAAAAGAGGCTTTTGAAAAGGCTTCCGGGGAGTTAGGGGATATTTCCGCCTTGGCGGACCAGATAAGTCTCAGAAAAAAGCAGGATATATTCCATGAGGCCTATATGGGGATGCGGAGTTACCTCAAACCCCTCCGGGTGGCCTTGTACGTCATCGCCGGAACCTGGCTTATCCTTGGCGGTGTTGTCGCCCTGGTGGTTTATTTTACCGGAGAAAACCAATCCGCCCTGGAAGCCTTTTGGGAGCCCTATAAAAAACTCGTTACCGCCCTCGGCAGCCTTTTGGCTTTTATCCCCCCTGCCGCCGCGGCGCTCACCTTTCTGGGGGTCACCCAGGAGACGGCCTCCCGGTATCCTCGCTCCGTAAAACGGGGCGCCTGGTATGCTCTGACCGCAGGAGCCCTCAGTTTTGCGGTAATCCTTTTCCCCCTTACCTATTTTTCCTCCGACCGGGGGCTTATGGAAGCTACTTCCACCTTGATCCCCTGTTTTATTCCGGGTATGGCCCTGCTCATCTTCCTGCAGCTCACGGAAAAAGATTATCTCAAACCCTGGGCCAGGGCGCAGTATGAAAAAGGGGTCCGGATAAGCCGGGAAATGTGGAGCGATCCCGTTATCGCCGCCCGGCTCGGCATGGTTTCCGGGGCAATATGGATTTTCGCGGCGGGCTTTTTTATTCTACTGGGATTTATCATTGGATTTCAATTTTCCTGGCTGGTCTTTATCTTTGCCGTGGCTGTCCAGCTCGCGGCTCAGAGTATGATGATGAAGCCTAAATCTTAAACCACAAGGAGTTTTATATGACAAGACGACAAATCCGAAAAACAGTTCTGATCCTGTTTTTAATCGTAACAGGGACCCTGGCGGGATACGCCGAAGAAGAGCTTTTATTGGTAAACACCCAATCCGTAAATCTGGAGGGAATACATAACCTTTCCATCCTTTATGGAGACGACGAGGTGATCCTCCGGGAAAGCGGGACCGGGGATCTTATTATCAGGGAATACATGAAAAAAGACCAAGCCCGGTACTATGCGAATATATCCCGGTCCGGCGGGGAACTCAGTATCAGGCGGGGCCGGCGTCCTTGGATATCCTGGTCCTGGAAGGTCCGGGCGGAGATATATCTTCCCCGTTTTTTTGGGGAAAATATCAGGATCTCCAATTCCAGCGGGCAATTCCGGGCGGAAACAGATCTTTTGGATTATAAGACCATTGACATCAGTATAGGTTCAGGTTCGGCGTTCTTTAACCGCCTTGCCGCGGAGACCGTTTCGGTCCAGGTCTTAAGCGGTGAGGCGGATCTGAGGGGGATCGAAGGTAATTCTTTTATCAGCCTCTCCAGTGGGAGACTACAAATCACAGAACTTTCCGGCCCGGAACACCGGCTTAAGACTTTAAGCGGCCGTATGAGAATCGACGCCATCCAGGGGGCGAGTGTTATTGAGTTAAGCAGCGGGGGGATCGTTATTGACCGGCTTGAGGGGAACGCCGACATGGAAGTCAAAAGCGGAACCATGCAAATCGCCGAGCTTACCGGGAACGCCCACCGTTTTAAAACTTCCAGCGGCCGTACCACGATTGAAAAGGCCCGGGGCAGGATAGATGCGGATTTCACCAGCGGTTCCCTCACGGTGGAGAATTTCTCCGGTGAGGGCAGTTTTACCCTGAGCTCCGGAAACCTCATCCTGGATGCGAAGGAATTGACCGGGGATTTCCGGTTCCGGCTCTCCAGCGGCAGCGCGGTTTTAAATATTCCCCGGGGGCTCTCCTTTAACCTGGATGCGGTTACAAACAGCGGCAGGGTATTGGTTAACGAAGCCGGGGAAACCGTACAGGTGTCGGGGAACAGCACTATTCTCCGGCCCTTTGGGCCCGCCCCGGAGCGGACCATTTACGCCAGGACCAGTTCAGGAAACGTCACCATTAACCGGAGGTAAACGAAGCGCCGGGTTCCCCCGCAAGGGTATCCGGCGTCATCCATAAACAACAAAATTTGAAACAGCTTAATTGACTACATTCAGGGTATTGTCTATTCCGGCACGGCGGTCCCGCTCATTACCCGTTACAGCGGCTTCCGGCACGGAAGCAATAATATTTTCTTCCGGCTCCTGGGCCATCTCCCACCGGGTGGTGGTTGTTATATCATAGGCGGTTCTTAATTCAACCATGACCGCGGTGGTGGTTATGTCCTTTGTTTCTTCAGGGCTTGTATCATCGGAAGGGGACTCGTCACTGTTTACAACATCGGTTTTTACCACCGGCATTGAAAAGACAGAACCAAGCTGTAAAGTTCCAAGTCCGGTTATAAAGGAGGACAGCTCCGAAAGATCCGGTTCCAGGACAACGGCGGTATTGTTCAGAGACACACCGGCTTTGAAATTATCATTGGTAAATTCATAATCAAAAATAACGGAAATGTAATTTTCCCTATCCGGAAGCTCAAGGATTTTTTCATACCGGTTTTTTCCCAGATCAACGCTCAGGATCAGGCCGCTTTCGGCGAGGGATACGTTTACCTGTAAAATGTCGGAGGAATCCCTTTGATTAAGCTGCAAATCCAATATAGTCCCTATTCCCAGGGGGGCAAAATGCAGTTTAACCTGTCCCCGGCCGTATTCACCTTGATTCAGAGGGGTGAAAGCTACGGGAAGCCCATACTGATCCCCGGGGTTTATGGATAATCCGTACATCCCGCCATGGGGCATCCACGCAGGCACCGTAAGTCCCAGGGGGATAAGGGCATTCGGTTCCCCGGGATTTTGCAGGTCCTGAAGGGTTCCCGCAAAATCATACCAATGGGTAAAGGATTCTTCCCCCCCGGCGGCACCCTTTTTCCGTTCATTTTTTGTTGACACCGGAAGTAAAAGTTCCTTGGTTTTACCGGTTATACTTCGGCGGAGCCTGGCTTCGGGCATTATGGGAAATACCTCTGCCCGGATGGTATGGAACAGGGGCTGCTCCGGCACCTGCCACATCAAACGGCCCGCCCCATCGGAAACATAACCTTCGGCGATACTTTGTTTCCCGCTATACCAAATAACATAAGGGGTAAGCCGCTCATCCGCGCTGATAAGGGCTTCCAGCAGGACATTTTCCCCGGGAGAAGCCAGATGAGCCCCCGCTAAAGCACTGGGAAGGTAGCTTTGAAGGTCCGTAAGCTCAAATTCGGCGTCGGCAATATAATAGATGGATTTACTGGTCTGGTACAGAACGTCTTTTTGTCCCAATACGTGAAAAACCATGGTATAATACCCGATGGCCAGATCTTCGGGAAGGATAAACGCGGGAAGCTGCTGGTCCAGCCGGGACACCTGGATGCGTTCCTCCGGGAATTTCACCACCACAACCTCGTCAGCCGGGACTTGAGCCGTGGCAACTTCATCAGCCGGAACTACAGCGGAGGGATCATCGGCTTCCCCGGATTCCGGTACATCTTTTTCACCGGATTCAACGGTATCTTCGGATTCGGAAAGAAGGGTGTAGTGGAATTCCCCGCTCACCTGTTCCCCTTGGGAATTCTGTAAAAAAACCACCAGTCCCCGGACATCGGGATCGTTTACCAGGGAATTCTTAAAATACGGACGGATATCGCTGTCCCGACCGACAATGGCGCAGGTATCCAGGGACACCTCATTTACTGAAGCACTCACCTGGTAGGTCCCGGCGGAGGATATCACCATATCCCAACCCAGATCTCCACAGGCAATGAGAATGAAAGATATAAATAAAATCCCCAAAATGGGGGCATGTTTATTCATCATTCGTACACATGATCCTCTATATATAAATGTATCGCATAAAAGGCAAAATATCCATTTTTTTTGAAAAAAATTTGTTTTTTTTTCAAAAAATCGATAAAAATGGGGTTTTTCCCGTTTTAGAACCTTGAAAACCGGCTTAAAGGGGTCGTTATATTGAATTGCCGAAAAAAACCAAATCCAGTATGCTCTGGTTATGCGGGCAACCAAAGCCATCATCCACCTGGACCGGTTTTGCCGGAATATTCAGGAAGTACGGAAAAAAATAGGTCCCAAACCGCGGATATGCGTCCCCGTAAAGGCTGACGCCTATGGCCATGGGGCAGTCAGAATTGCCCGGATGGCCCTTGAAACCGGGGCCGCCTGCCTCGCGGTAGCCGCGGTGAGCGAGGGGGCGGAGCTCCGGGAGGCGGGGATCCGGGCCCCCATCCTCCTCCTGTCCCTGCCTTTGCCGGATGAACTCCCTGAAGTCGTGTCCCTGGGGCTTATTCCCCTGGTTTCGGACAAAGATTTTATCCGCCAAGCTGCCCGGGCCGCGCAAACCGCGGGTAAAACCCTGGAGCTTCACCTCAAGATCGATACCGGCATGGGCCGCCTGGGTTGTTCCCCCGAAGAAGCCCCCGGTTTAGCCGGCCTCATTGCCCGAGAGAAGTACCTGGTCCTGGGGGGAACCGCAACCCATCTGGCCGCGGCGGATTCTTCCGCCCCGGAGGACAGAGCCTATACCCAAAAACAGCTCGCCCGGTTCCGGGAAGGGGTGGAGGGGATCCGCCGGGCGGGGTTTGATCCCGGCATTGTCCACGCCGCCAATTCCGGGGGAGTGGTTTTCCATGAGGATTCCAGGCTCGACATGGTCAGGCCCGGGATCCTCCTCTACGGGTACAGCCCCGGGCCGGGGACGGTGGAGGTAACGCCGGTGATGGAGTTCCTGACCCGGGTGGTTTTTCTAAAGAAAGTGAAAAAAGGGGAGACCCTTTCTTACGGAAGGACCTGGACCGCCCCCCGGGATACGGTGATCGCCACCCTGCCCGCGGGGTATGCCGACGGACTTCCCCGGGCTTTAAGCGGCAAATTTCCGGTGACCATCCGGGGGGAGCGGTATCCCCTGGTGGGGCGGATCTGTATGGATCAATGCCTGGCGGATCTGGGGCCGGACCCGCGGATCCGCCGCTGGGAAGAGGTGACGGTTTTCGGCCCCGGATCCTTGACCGCCGCGGATATGGCCGCGGTTTTAGGCACCATCCCCTACGAAATCACCTGCAATATCAACAAACGGGTCCCCCGGGTATACCAGGGCTCCGCTTCCATAGGGGAAATATAATCTTCCGGTAAAAGCCCGGTTTTTCCTTCGATATTGGACTTGTTCGACAACCTATTTTATTGAACCCTGCCGGGTTCGGGTTGTCGAACAAGCCTATTAAGAAAATGTACTATATAGCCGTCCATCCTCCATCAATAGTAAGGATCTGGCCGGTGGTATAACTTGAAGCGTCGGAGGCAAAATAAATAAGCGCCCCGTCCAGTTCACCCGGCCGGCCTGGCCGGCCCATGGGGCAATAGGCTTGGATAACCTTGGAAAAGCTATCCGTACCAAAGTGGTGCTCGGTCATTTCGCTGGGGAAATAGGCGGGGCCGATGGCGTTTACGGTGATATTATATTTGGCCCATTCATTGGCCAGGGCCTTGGTGAGCATCAATACTCCGCCCTTGGTGGCGCAATAGCCGGTAAGGGCGGAACCGGCCATGGCGACCGAGCTATGGATGGAGCCGATATTGATGATTTTGCCATATTTTTGTTCGATCATAATCTTTCCCGCCTCCCGGGCGCAATAATAAACGCCGTTGAGATTGAGGTCCACAATGGACTTCCACTGCTCATCGGTCTGGCTTTCGGCGGGAGCGGAAAAACCCAACCCGGCGTTGTTTACCAGAATATCGATTTTTCCGTAAAAATTTTTGATCTTCCCCACCGCGTCCTTTATCTGGTCTGCCTGGGTTATATCGCATTGAAGGGCCAGGCAGCGTACTCCCAGCTTTTCAATTTCACCTTTAAGCGCCTCAATCCGGTCAACCCGGCGGGCAAGAATAGCAAGATCCGCGCCTTGCCCCGCGAGGGCCCGGGCAAATTCCACACCCAACCCGGAAGACGCGCCGGTAACCATGGCAGCTTTGCCGGTTAAATCAAACAAATGAGTCATTTTTTTTCTCCTTACATAAGATATGAGGCTGTTTCAAAACTTCAGTTATGTTTTACAAGGATAACATATTGAAGGTTTTAATACTACCATGGTTCGGGGAGCAAGCTCTAAACTTGACCCACTAAATGGTCCTGAAAGACATTCCAGGGTGGAAGAGGACCACGAACCCCACGAACAGAGCCTGTCGTACTCTGGTTTCGATAATTATACCTGGAAAACCAGACTATTATTGCACGAACCTCACCAACTTTTACATCGAAAACTCTCATTACCCTTGGTTCGTTTGTGTGGTCCTATGTTATTTTCTCAGTGGAAATCGCCCCAGCGTTTGCCGGTTTCCACGCTGACCCTGAGGGGGACCGTGAGGGTAACGGCTTTTTCCATTTCCCGCCGGACCAGCTCCGCTGCCTCCACGGCCCCGTCTTTGGGGGCCTCCAGGATAAGCTCGTCGTGGACCTGGAGCAAGAGCCGGGCCGGGCTTTTAAAAGCGATCAGGGCCTTGTCCAGATTCAGCATGGCGGTTTTGACGATATCCGCGGCGGAGCCCTGGATGGGGGTATTGACCGCCACCCGTTCCGCCGCGGCCTTTTCGGTTTTGTTCCGGGAGTTGATCCCCTGAATATACCGCCGGCGGCCCAGGATGGTTGATGCGTATCCGGTTTCTTCGGTTTTTTTGATGAGCCCCTCGATATAGGCGCTGATCCCCCGGTAGGTCTTAAAATAGGTCTCGATAAAAGCCGCGGCGTGGGTCCGGCTTATCCCCAATTCGTTGGAAAGCCTGAAGGCGCTCATGCCGTACATGACCCCGAAATTGATGGTTTTGGCGATCCGCCGCTGGTCCGGCCGCACCTGGTCCTCAGCCACGGCGAAGATCAGAGCCGCGGTCCGGGCGTGAACGTCCTTGCCCTCGTTAAAGGCGGCGATAAGGTTTTCGTCCTGGGAAAGATGGGCCAGGACCACCAGCTCTATCTGGCTGTAGTCCGCGGAGATCAGGAGCTGGCCCGGGGCCGCGATAAAGGCCTCCCGGATCCGGCGGCCTTCCTCGTCCCGAATGGGGATGTTCTGGAGGTTCGGCTCCCGGCTGGAAAGGCGGCCCGTGGCGGTACCGGTCTGGACAAAGTTGGTGTGGATCCGGCCCTGGGAGTCGGCCGTGTCCGCCAGGGTGTCCACATAGGTGGATTTGAGTTTGGCCAGGGTCCGGTGGCGGAGGATCAGGGCCGGCACGGGATCCTCCCGGGCAAGCTCCTCCAGGACCGCCACATCGGTGGAATAGCCGGTTTTGGTCTTTTTGCCGGGCTTGAGTTTCCGTTCGGTAAAAAGCACTTCCTGAAGCTGCTTGGTGGAGCCCAGGTTAAATTCATGGCCCACGATCTTCCAGGTTTCCGCCTGAATCTCCTTGAGTTCCTGGAACATTTCCCGCCCGTACTCCCGCAGGGACCGGGGCTCAATTTTTATGCCTTCCCCCTCCATTTCCGCCAGGATGGGGAGCAGGGGCATCTCCAGGCCGGTAAAAAGCTTCAGGGATTCGGACGCGGTCAGCCGGGATTCCAGAAACTGCTTGAGCCGCAGGGTGAAGTCCGCGTCTTCGCCGGAATAGCTTACGGCGGTTTCCAGGGGAACCACCTCGAAGGTTTTGCCCCGGGGGACAATGTCGTTGTAGGCTATGGGGGTATGGCCGAAATGGTAAATTGCCAGGGAGTCCAGGGAATAGTTGTTCCGTTCCGGATCATCCACCCAGGCGGCTACCATCGTATCCCAGATGCGGCATTTCCACCGGGGGACGCCCCAGCCCCGGCTGACTTTGTAATCGTATTTGGCGTTGTGGGCCGCGACGGTCATGCCGGGGTCCAGCAGCAGGGGTTCCAGCAGGGCCCGGACTTTTTCGCTGTCCAGAAAAGGAACCGGCCCCTTCCCCTCCCAGCTTTCGTGGGGGGCCACCGGCACGTAGACCGCTTCTTTAGGTTTGAGCGCCAGGGAGAGGCCGATGGGCCGGGCGTTCCATGCGTCCAGGGAATCGGTCTCAAAATCCAGGGCCAGAAGCCCCTGCTTCCGGGCGGTTTTGAGGAAGGCTTCCAGTTCCGGCATATCCAGCAGGGGCCGGTAGCTTCCTTTGCCGAGCAGCGCCGGATCGGGGGCTTCCATACCGGAGAGGCCCCCCGGAGCGTCCGTCTCCCCGGTTATTTCCCCGGCCCCCGGCCCTTTCCCGCCGCCCGCCGTTTCCACCGTCCCGCCTGAGGATTTCAGCGAAGGGTCCAGGGCCAGGGCGCTTTGCCGTATCCCCTCCCGGAGCAGCACTTTGGCCCCGGCGGGACGGTTCAGATTTTCTATGGAAAGCTCATCAATGTCCGTGATTGACAGGGGTACGGCGCAGTCGAGCTTGATCAGGGACTTTGAAAAGTAGGCGCTTTCTTTCCCCCCGGCGAGCTTTTTCCCCACCGCTCCCTCAATACCCGCTATATTTTTGTAGATCCCGTCCAGCGAACCGTAGCGGGTCATAAGTTTAACCGCGGTTTTTTCACCCACCCCCTTAACCCCCGGCACATTGTCGGAGCTGTCCCCGGTGAGGGAAAGAAGGTCCAGCACCTTGTCCGGGCTGACCCCCCACTCTACCTTTACCTCCGGGGGGCCCACCAGTTCCCAGGCATGGCCCCCTATGATTCCTCCGGCGGAATCTTCGGTTCTACCGTTGCCCCCGGTTCCGCCGGAACCGGTCCCCAGAGTCTTGGCGTTTTTTACCGGCCGCAGTTCAAAGGTTCCTTCCCCCACCAGCTGGAGAAGATCCTTATCCGATGAAAGGATATAACACTGCCGCTTCTCCGCCTGACATTTCATGGCCAGGGTGGCGATAATGTCGTCCGCCTCATAGCCGTCAAGCCGCAGGCTGGGAACCCCCAGGGCGGCCAGGGTTTCTTCCACCAGGGGAACCTGATCGTGGAGGTCCTCCGGGGCCTTCTGCCGGGTGGCCTTGTACTCAGGGTACATTTTATGCCGGAAAGTCGGAGTCCGTGAATCAAAGGCCACCGCCAGCCGCCGGGGCCGTTCAAGGCTGCCCGCGCCCTCGTCGATAAGGCCCACCAGGGTCCGGGCGAAACCAAAGAGGGCGGAAATGTTCCGGCCCATATTGTTCCGCAGGGGGTGGGAAAGGAACGCGAAATAGGAACGGTAAATAAGCCCGTAGGCGTCAATCAAATAGAGAGGGGGGAGCTTGGTCATGGG
>JAISBN010000014.1 GCA_031266175.1 Treponema sp.
TCATGGGGGGCAAAGCCTGTATCCGGGGAACACGGGTTACCGTTGGAAGGATAGTTTCCCAGATCGGCGCGGGAGAGACCATTGAAGAACTGCTGGCCGATTATCCCTACATTGAACGGGAAGATATTATGCAGGCCCTTCAATTTGCCGCATGGCTTGCCCAGGGCCAGACAGCCGCGCTGGCAGAGGCGTAAAAGGCGTTGAAATTCCTTGTTGATATGAATATGGCGCACCGTTGGGCGGCTATGCTGACGAGCCGGGGTATTGAGGCGGTTCACTGGGCCGAAATCGGTCCCGGCGACGCCCCGGACTATGAGATTATGGACTATGCGAAAAACAAGGGATATGCCGTTCTTACCAATGACCTTGACTTCGGAACCGCTCTGGCTCTTACCGCCGCTTCCGAGCCCAGCGTTGTGCAGATCCGCGGCCCCGATGTCCGGCCCGAAAATATTCTTGAACCGGTGGTCAATATTCTTGTCAAGTTTTCCGCCAGCATTGAACAAGGCGCGTTGGTAACCATCGATACCAACAAAGTCCGTATTCATATACTGCCCTTTACCCGTTCTGTTCAACCGCCGCCATAAACAGCGCTATTCAGGGTGTCTCTGTGTTTCCGCTTAAGAATAATAACCACACGGACTCTCACGAACAGAATATGGCGGTAAAAACGGTGTCACCCCGCCCTTCAGGCCTTCAGGGCGGGGAGGTTCATTGACTTTTTTCCCATTAAAAGAAATGATTATGTTTGTGAAACCTGCTTCTTTCGAATTGACCACGGTAGCGGTCTGCCTTTTGTGGTTAAAAATTCTATAAGTCAAGAACAGCATAAACAGCGACGACGTTTATGGCGCCGCTTGCGGCGGGGAAATTCATTTTTTAGGGGTTGTTATGGCCAGAAGAGGAAAAATTGTCATTGACCGGGAACTGTGTAAGGGCTGTTATTTATGCATCCGGGCCTGTCCGGTTAAAGTGCTGGAGGAGGATCCGGAACCCAATTCCCAGGGAAGCTATCCGTCGATTCCGGCTCATCCGGAAAAATGCATCGCCTGCGGGAACTGCTATGAGGTGTGTCCCGACGTGTGTATAGAAGTGTACCAGCTTGAAGAGGCGTCGTAATTATGGACAGCGAAAAAGTACTGATGAAGGGGAACGAGGCCATAGCTGAGGCGGCGATCCGGGCGGGCTGCGGAGCCTACTTCGGATACCCCATTACGCCCCAGAACGAGATCACTTCTTATATGGCAAAGAATATGCTGGACTCGGGCAGGGTCTTTATTCAGGCGGAAAGCGAGGTGGCGGCGATCAACATGGTCTTCGGCGCGTCCAGCGCCGGGGCCAGGGCCATGACCAGCTCATCAAGTCCGGGGATCAGCCTGAAACAGGAAGGTATGTCCTACGCCGCCGGGGCCGACATTCCCCTGGTGCTGGTCAATGTAGTCCGGGGCGGGCCCGGCCTTGGTTCCATCGCCCCTTCCCAGGCGGATTACTTTCAGTCTACCCGGGGCGGCGGCCACGGCGACTACTACTGTATCGTCCTGGCCCCCAAAAGTGTGCAGGAATGCGCCGACTTTACCTACGAGGCTTTCGACCTGGCGGATACGTACCGTGTGCCGGTGATTGTCCAGGCCGACGGCATGATCGGCCAGATGATGGAAGGCGTATCGCTTCCTCCCAAAAAAGAGACCGCAGATCTGCCCAAACGGGACTGGTCCGTGGGCAATATGGGCTGCCGGGAAAATTGCCGCGAAAGCCGGCGCCGGGAGAGCCGGCACATTACTTCAATTCACCTGGTACCGGAAGAACTGGAAGCCGTTACCCGGGCCAGGTACGAGCGGTACGACACAATCCGGGCCGGCGAGACCCGGTATGAATACTCCGGCCCCGGCAGCGCCGGCAGGGTAATAAGCGGCGGGTCGGCGGACGGCCCGGCAGCGGAAGCCGCCGACGCGGACATCACCCTGGCAGCATACGGAACCAGCGCCCGGGTGTGCCTGGGGGCAAAACAGCTCGCTGAACAGGCGGGCATCAGGGCGGCGCTGTTCCGGCCCATTACCCTCTGGCCCTTTCCCTACAAAGCGCTGGGAAGCATCGCCGCCAAGGGAAAACCGATCCTTACCGTAGAGATGAGCCTGGGCCAGCTGGTGGAAGACGTGCGGCTTTCACTGCTGGAGGCCCCGGAAGGATCGCCGCGGGCGGCGGTTCATCTGCTGGGCCATTCCGGGGGCGTTATCCCCACGGAAGAAGAGGTGTTTGCGGAAATCAGGCGGATTGTGGGGCGTTAAGGAAAGAAGGCCATGGCGGTGGAATTGATAGAAATTATCGAAAGCATTACCCCGGACCCGAACCTTCTGATGTGGAAATTTGCCGACGAGGACAGGGAGATTCAAAACGGGGCAAAGCTCACGGTCCGGGAAAGCCAGCGGGCGATGCTGCTCTACGAGGGCCGGGCCGCCGACCTGTTCGGGCCGGGGCTCCACACCCTGAGTACCGCCAACATCCCCGTCCTGAGCAAAATTAAGGGCTGGAAATACGGTTTCAAAAGCCCCTACAAGGCGGACGTTTATTTTTTTAACACCCACCAGTTTATCAACAACAAGTGGGGAACCCCGGCGCCCATCCTGGTCAACGACAGCGAATTCGGCAATATCCGCATCCGGGCCTTCGGCAGCTTCGACCTGGAGATTGCCGATGCGCGGCGCTTTTTTAACCAGTACGCGGGTACCTACGGCAGGCTGACGATTTTTGAATTGCAGCAGCAGCTCCGGGATGTGATTGCCCCAAGGTTCGGCGAAATTCTGGCGGCCGAAAAAATCCCCCTCATGGAAACGGCGGGCAGCATGGGCGCTTTAAGCGAAAAGGTCCACCCCCTGCTCGTCCCCTATTTCGAACAGCTGGGGATCCGCCTGACCCGCTTTATCATTACCAGCGTTACCCTCCCCGACGAGGTGGCGGCCCACTTTGACAACATCAGCAGTATGAACATGGTGGGCGACATGAAGCGCTATGGACTTTACCCCGTTTGGTAGACACCGTTAAGCGGCTTTCCCTGAGTTAAACATAGTAGGCGCAACATAGTCAAGGGCCGAATGTATACGGACCCGGTTATAATACGCCTCAAGATACATGAACACCGATTGCCTGACCTCCGCTGCCGAGTGTTTGCCGTCCGGCGTTTCCAGTTCCCGTTTCAGGGTTTTGAAAAACGATTCGGCGCACGCATTGTCCCGGCAATTCCCTTTCTCATCTCATGCTCTGGCGAACAGAGCGGCACTGTTCCACAAGACGGTCCCGAAAAGATTTTCGCGGTATTGCACTCCCCGGTCAGAGTGGAAGAGCAGGCCCTCCTGAGCCTTCCGGTTTGCAAATGCCATGTCCACCGCGGGTATGGCCGTATGAACGGTCTCCATATCGCCGCTTAAAGCCCAGCCGATGACC
>JAISBN010000020.1 GCA_031266175.1 Treponema sp.
GGCCTGTACCTGGAACGCTGCGACCGGTTTCTGGCGGATCCGCCGCCTCCTGATTGGAACGGCGCGGTGACTTTAACGGAGAAGTAGGGGCGCGTCCGCCCTTTCAGGTCTGTGCGACACGCACCCCTCCAATCCCTTGCGTTTTTCGCGGCTGTTGCGTATTTCTCTAAAAACTCCAGGTCCGGCCGGATAATATCCAGATAGTGGACTTGTTCAACAACCCGGTTGGTTGTCTGCTAACCTTCGGTTAGCTTGCAAGTCTCGCAGATTTAGCGAATTTCTTGCAGAAATCCGCTGTTTTTTAGTGGAAGTTGTTCAATAACTGAAGTTATTGAACAACTCTGGTAAAAAAATGTAGTTCCGCTTTCCCCGGCGCAAAATTCCATCGTGCAGAGAAGGCCAAATGGCGATAGCCATTTGGCCCGCGCAAGGGATAGAAGCGGTATCCTTTTTTGCCAGCGGCAAAAAAGATACAAGCGGATAGCCCGGTTTCCGGCGCTCCGCGCCGGAAATGCGCCCGCAGTTTTACTGATGCCCGGATACCAGCAGATCCCCGGCGGCCAGGGCCCGCAGTATGCGCCGCTTTACCGCGCCGGAACCCCCGGTGAAGGCGGCAATTTTTTTCCGCGCGTCCCGGCGTTTTGAGTTTATTCCGAAGGGGCAGGTACAGACCGCTTTTAGAATATCCTGTTCCGTTGCGCAGGAAACGATCTGCTGTTCCTCCAGGTAGGCCAGGGGCCGGATCAGTTCCACCGGGTATTTACGGTAGGAAAGGCGGATAGGCATGGCGGAAAGTTCCCCCCTGGCGCAGAGGTTCATAAAAAATGTTTCTATGATGTCGTCCAGATGATGCCCCAGGGCGATTTTATTAAAGCCCTGTTCCACCGCGTACTTGAGCAATTCCGTGCGCCGCTGGGTGGAACACCAGTAGCAGTTCATTTTGCGCCCCTCCTTGAGCCGCCCGATGACCGGCACAAAAAGATCGGTAAAGGGAATATTCCAGCCGGCAAGCTGCCCGGCGAGGATGGATTTTTTGCAGCAGGAACAGAAATCGCTGGAAATATGGAGGGCCGCCAGCTCGTAGTTTTTTTTGATCGCCGGCCTTATGCCGGCAAGGGCCCAGGCCATGACAGTGGAATCCTTCCCCCCGGAGGCCGCGATAAGAATCCGGTCCCCGTCATCGATCAGGTTATATTCCAGAACCGCCTTGGTACAGAGTTTCCTGACGATCTCCGGGGCCCCCGCCCTGCGGAGAAACCGGCCGCTCATCCGGCCTCCCCGCCGCAGCGCCGGTACAGGTCCCGGATTACCAGGCTTGCCAGGATCATCCCCGCGGCGGCGGTAACCGTAACGGCGGAGCCGTTGATTACTTTTTTGGAACCGCACCATTCCACCGGGGCGGCGGGGTCCTCCCTGTTTCGCGCCGGGCAAAGGCATTGGGCCGCGCCGCAGGCCGCCCCAATCTCCCGGTGCAGTGGAAGCTGTTCATCGCTGTAGACCACGGTAAAATGGCCGTTAAAGCCCCGTTTCCGCAAACCCTGCCGGACCAGCCGGGCCAGGGGACAGCCGGAACTTTCCCAAATATCGGCGGTTTTAAGCCGGGTGGGATCGAGCTTTTGAGCCATCCCCATGGAAGAAAAAAGACCCCTCCCCGCCTCGTGGACCGTCTCGATAAGATCCAGCTTGTGGGTAAGGCTGTCGATGGCGTCGATCACGTAATCCGCCCCGCCAATGTCAAATTCCCCGGCCTTTTCCCGGGAAAAAACCCTCCCCAGGGCCCGGACCTTACAGGCGGGATTAATCGCCGCCAGCCGTTCCCCCAGGGCTTCGGTCTTTAGCAATCCTACGGTGCCGTTCACGGCCTGGACCTGGCGGTTAATATTGGTAATACAGACCGTATCGGAATCCACAATATCCAGTTCCCCAATCCCGGAACGGGCCAGGGCCTCGGCGGCCCAGCTTCCCACCCCGCCAAGCCCGAAAACAATAACTCTGCACCGTTCCAGGGCTTCCACCGTATCCATACCTGTAAGCAGGGCAAGGCGCTGGAAACGGGGATTTGCGGTTTTCGGGATTATCGTTTTCGGGATTATCATGGGGCGTAGCGTTCCTCTTCGCTGAAAACACAGCCGCAGTATTTCTGCATGTAGAATCCCTTTTCCCTGGCGTATTTTTGCCCTTCCCGGAAGAAGGGCCGGAAATCCCGGTAGAAAAAACGCGCCCCGTATTCAGCCGCAGCCTCTTCCCCGGTTTTCCTGAGAGCCTCGTGATTTTGATAAGGACTGATAAGGAGGGTGCTGCTGAAAAAATCGCAGCCGGTTTCCCCGGCCTTTTCCGCGGTCTTTTCCAGCCGCAGCCGGTAACAGCAGGAACACCGTCCCTGCCGGTCCTCAAAACCGCCGCTTATGCCGCTCATACCCCGGAGAAAGGGCCGCAGCCCGTATTCATCGATCATGATTAATTCCAGGCCCCGGTCTTCGGCAAACGCCTTCAGGCAGTCCCGGCGCGAACGGTACTCCGTCCAGGGATGGATGTTGGGGTTATACCAGAAAAGAACCGGCCTTATCCCCTCCTCATCCAAGGCCCTCAGGGAACCCGCCAGACAGGGACCGCAGCAGACATGGAGCAGCAGCTTTATGGACACAACAACCCGGCCCCCCGCCTGGGCAGGACCGCCGGTTCAGGCAAGTTTTGCCCCCGCAGCCTCAAGCCGGCCCTCAACAGCGCGGGCAAGCTGGTCTCCGCAGGAGGTACCCTTGGTCTTGCATTGGACACCCTTAAGCCTCTTGATAAGCTCCCCGGCCTCCATACCCTCCACCAGGGCGGAGATAGCCTTCAGGTTTCCGTCACAGCCGTTTTCAAAAGAAACATCATGGATTTTCTGCCCCGTTATATCAAAACGAATCAGCGTAGAGCAGGTTCCCCGTGTCTTATATTCGTACATACGCCTATTCTAAAGTAAAAGCTTAGATCGCGTCCACAAGCGGCCCATAGCCCAGCCTACGGCGGCCGCGCTCCATTACCGAAGCGGGAATTCTATTTTCCGGCGGCGGCCATTTCTTTCCTGAATTTCGCCAGTCCTTCCCGCCCCCTGCCGGTGACAGGCTTAATCCATTTACCGGAATTCATGTACCAAAGTATGATCCCCAGACGGATAAACTCGTCCAGGAAGAGCATGAAGAACACCGCCAGAAAGGGCAGATGGAACACAAGGCCGCAGAGGGCGGCGGCGGGTATGCTGATAAAGTAGAGGCCGCAGAATTCTATCACCGCGCCGAAGACCGATTCTCCCCCGGAGCGGAAGATGTTGTTGTTCATGTAGTTGCAGGTCCTAATCGTTCCGGTAACCGCGTAGATGTAAAGCATCCCCCGGGCGTAGAATTGCGCCGTTTCTCCCAGGCCGAAAAGGCCAAGGATAGTGTTTCTAAAGATAATGATAATGATCACCAGTAATAGTGTTACCATTGGAACCATGGCTATAAAACGCTTCGCGTCATGGTAGCCTTCCAGATGCTCCCCCGCGCCAATTCGCTTTCCTACCATTACCGCGCTGGCGTTTGCCAGGCCGCCGAAGAAGGCAAAAATAAAGCCCTCCAGGACCCGGAAGACCGCGAAGGCCGCTATGCCTTCTTCGATCTGGCGGCCGATGATAATATTGAGCAGAAGCTGGCCGATGCCGTAGGAAGTTTCGTTGCAGACCACAAAGAAAGTCTTAGAAAAAAAGTGCCGGATAAAGGGCCAGTCCCAGCGGTAATGATCCCGGACTCTGGTGATAAAAGAATGTTTGTCCAGGAAACAGTAAATGTACAGTACCAGGATATGCACCACCTGGGAAACAACGGTCCCAATCGCGGCCCCTTCCACCCCCATCTTTGGGAAACCGAACATGCCGAATATCAGTATCCAGTTAAGAATAGTATTGGTGATAAGCGAGGCAATCGAAGCGAAAAGGGGGATCTTCACCTTTTCTATTGAACGGAGCAGGGAAGAAATAGCCATGGCAAGAACCTGCAGGGGATAACTCCAGCCCACGATCTGCAGGTAAAGGACCCCGGTTGAACGAATATTTTCCTTGTTGGTGTAGATCCCCATGATAAACTCCGGGGCGAACACCGCCGCGGCCCCAAAAATAAGGCCCGCGATCATCATTGTGACCAGGGTAAGCCCGTAGGCCCGGCAGATCCCCTGCTCATCCTTTGCGCCCCAATATTGGGCGAAAAAAATAATACCGCCGTTGCAAAATCCAAAATACGCGGCAAAAAGAAGCATGGAAAAAAGAGAACAGATTCCCACCGCCGCTACCGCGGTTTCTCCCTGGGTTCCAATCATGATAGTATCCACCATACCGGCGGATGTGGTAAGGAGATTCTGCAAGGCCACCGGGAAACCGATGATAAGTACTTCCTCGTAAAAACGGCGGTTCCCGAAAAACGATTTATCCATCCTTTTATCATTGCATACCTTGTCTTCCGGTGCTATCCTCTGCGGGAAAGCTTCAATGGAGACGGAAATGGGGATTATCGGCGATTTATGCGCGGAAGTGCGGCTTCCCCGGATGCTTACGGTAAAGCAATTTTTTGACCGGGAACATATCGAACCGGAAGATATTCCCCGGGTCCTGGCCGCCCGGTTGTCCCGGCCCGGACTGGGAGACCCCATAAAACCCGGTAAGCGTTACGCCATTACCTGCGGCAGCCGGGGGGTGGCTAACGCCGCCGTCATTACCAAGGCTGTCGCCGCCTTTGTTAAGGCCAAGGGGGGCCGGCCCTTTGCGGTGCCCGCCATGGGGAGCCACGGCGGCGCCACCGCCGAAGGACAGAAGGCCCTGCTCGCCGCCTACGGGGTGACCGAGGCGTTTATAGGCTGCCCCATCCTTTCTTCCATGGAGACCGTGCTTATCGGGGAGAGTGAACCGGGCCCCGGCGGGAGAAGCTACGGCGTGCGGATCGATAAAAACGCCGCCGGGGCGGACGGCATCATCGTGGCGGGACGGATAAAGCCGCATACTGATTTTCACGGCCCCTACGAAAGCGGGATCATGAAGATGATGGCCATCGGCCTGGGCAAGCGGGAGGGGGCGGACATCTGCCACCAAAACGGCTTTGGCTATATGGCGGAGATGATCCCCCTTTTCGGAAAAACGATTATCAAACACGCCCCGGTGATTCTGGGCCTGGGAATCCTGGAAAACGCCTACGGCCAAACCTGCAAATTCGCCGCCCTGCGGCCCGATGAAATTGAGGCGGAGGAACCGGCCCTGCTGGAGGAAGCCCGCTCCCATCTTCCCCTTATCCCCTTTGACAGCGCCGA
>JAISBN010000037.1 GCA_031266175.1 Treponema sp.
GAAGGAGAAGAAAATGATACATGATATTCAAAAACCCCAAATCAGTCCCCAATTCACCATTGAGGACATTCATAAAATCCGGGAATGGAATTATGAACGGCTCAAAGACGCGACCATACAGGAACGTATTGACGAAATCAGGCGGCAGGCGGAGCCGGGTATAAGGGCAATAGAGAAACTCAAGGCGGAACAAAATACTATACAGGAGTCCCCGGCAAAGTTCCCATAACGGCATTGAACAACAAAGCCATCACAAAACTGCTTGCCGGTGGATGAAGCTGCGGAGCGCCTTAAATTCGAAGGTAGCGGCCGTTTTCGCGGTCCTGTTTTTCGGTGCCCAGGAGGCCGGTTTCCAGGGCGATCCGTATGGCGTCGGCCTTGTTCAGGGCGCCCAGCTTGTAGTAAATCCGCTTGATCACGCTTTTAACGGTGTTAATGGACCGATCCGTTTCCAGGGCTATTTCTTCCCCCGTGAGTCCCTGATAAAGTCCGACCAGGGTTTTGCGTTCCCGGGGGGACAATTCTTCAAACCGGGATTTTGTCCGGGGCTCGAATTCTTTTTCTATCAGGGCCTGGCGTTTGGCATAGGCGGAAGCGGCGGTATTGAGCCGCTCTATCAGTTCCCGGTCCACGACGTTTCCCGCCCCGCCGGCTTTGCCGCCGCTCCCGGGGTCTTTAAAAAAAACGGGATCGTCCAGGGCCGCGGAGCTAAGGGTACGCATATCCCGGCCCAGTTCCGTAAAGGCCGTAAAGAAGCCGTTGGGTTTTGCCAGAACGCAGGCTTCCTTCAGGACGGCAAAACACTCTTCCCGGTTTCCGCTCTTGTAGCGGCAGACCGCTTCCAGGGCTTTGGTTTCTATCTTTCCCATAAGGAACGCATTGCAGCCGAACTGTTCATCGTGGCTCTGGAGGCTCGCCAGGGCCTTGGGATATTCCAGGGAGGTAAAGTGGTACCGGGCCTTAACGATGACTTCCTGGCCGTAGAGGATGGAATTCAGATCGCTTTCTTCAAAATCACTTTTGAGCCAGGGCGCGATTTTTTCGGGCTGGCCTATCTGGACATAAAACCAGCCGGTTACAATATCGTAGTAGATTTTGCGGTTCAGGAAATAGGTCTGGGCCAGCTGGTTTTCCAGTTCCTTAAGGATGATTTTTATTTGCCCCGCGTCCCCCCGGTGAAAGGCGAGCCGCAAAAGAAAAAAGAGAGCCCGGTTTTCCACTTCGTACTGGTTTTGTTCCCGGGCTTTTTTAATCGCCGTGTGGGAAAATTCTTCCGCCCCGGCAAAATCCCCCCGGTAAAAGGCCAGTTCCGCCCGGGCCAGGTCGTCCAGACCGTAGGCGCAGCCCCCCAGGGAAACGGAAACATAGGACACCGCGGCGGCAAGGGCATCCAGGTATTTTTCCATTTCTCCCCTGTCGGGGATGCTGACCCGGCACACGTAGGAACTGACGTTGTATACCGAGGTGGGCAGGCCGGGAAGAAAATGGGACACGGCAAAATAGTCACAGGCCTTCCGCAGGTACCGGGGAAAGCCGTAATCCCTGGTTATCTGGCAGTTAAGGCTTTTCATCAAACCCAGGTTATTGTAGAGCCCCGCCAGGGCCCGGGCGATCTTCTGGTTGGTCATGGCGTCGTCCCGCTTTTCCAGCAGGGCGATGATTCCCAGTATCTCCTTTTCCGCCTCCTCAAAGCGGGCCAGGGTGATAAGAAGCCGGGTCTTCATGATATAGGCCGCGGGGTATTCGTCGTAGATCCGCTGCGGCGCCCGGAGGGTTATTCCCAGCAGGGTTTTAGCCGTTTCTCCTTTCAGGAGCATCGGCAGGGTGGCGATCATCTTAAACAGTTTCAGATAGTCGCCGGCCCGTTCATAGTAGCCGATGGCGCTCAGCTTGCTGCCGTTGTCAAAGCACCACCGGGCGGCTTTCATGTAGACTTCCCGCTTTTCCTCTTCGGAAAGCTCCTCCGTCAGGTTCTGTAGATACTGCAGCAGGAGGGGATGGAAATTATACACCCCCATATAGGTATCCAGGCTGATAAAGGAACCTACCCGGTCCAGCTCCTGCATGATATCCGGATTTCCCAGCTCCCTGAGCATATCAGCCTGCTGGACATCCACCAGGGACATCTTGATAAGGAATTTCCGCAGCTCCGGGGAAACGGTGGACAGGAGCTCTTCCTCGATCAGCTTGAAAATATTTTTCCGGAATGCCAGGGGGCCGTACCAGTTTATTTTTTCGGAATCCTCCCCGGCCCGGATAAGCACTTCCCCGGCCAGCCGGATGGCAAAAGCCCAGCCTTCTGTCCGGGCATAGACCCTGCCGGCGGTCTCTTCCGAAACACGGATACTGCGGATGCGAAAGTATTCCCGCATCTCCTGCTCGGAAAATTTAAGATCCTCCTGGGTGATCTTTGCCAGCAGCCCCCTAGACAGGAATCCCATAAGGTTGATAGGAATTTCGGTTCTGCTGAGAAGGACGGAGCTAATGTTGGGATAGGGGGAGGTGATGGACTGTTCCAGAAACCGGAGGACTTCCCTGTTGTGGATAAGGTGAAGATCGTCGTAGACAAAAATAAAACGCTCCTCCCTGTCGGGGATGCTCAGGTAGCGGACGAATTTCCGTTTTGTCGATGGAAAACCGGTTTCCGTCAGGGCCGCGGCGGTCTCTTTGTTCATAAGCCGGACCGCGGCCACGTAGTCCTCCCAAAACCGGCCCCCGTTGTTGTCCCGGTCATGAAGGCCTATCCAGACAAGCTTTGCCGGAAACCGGTGGACAAACGAGGATACCGCGTGACTTTTTCCGTAACCCGCTCCGGCAATCACCGTTACAATGGGGTTTTTAACGGCCTGCTCCAGAAGAGCGTCGATCTGGGGCCTTTCTATATAAAATTGCTGTAACGGGATATTCATGTATCATCATTGTACCGTAATTTTCTGTCATTGCAAGGAAATTTTTTAAGAAAATACGCAATAAATGCCCGGAGAAGCGTTTTTCCGGCCCCGGCCTGCCCGTTCTTTTTCAGGGCCCCCGTTCTTTAGGTGTTATTTACAGCGGACAGGCTGCCGGCGCCGGAAAGTTTCATGACAAGCCGGTCCATAAGGATTTCTTCCCAGGCGCTGCCGGAAGAGCGGAAGAGGTATTCGTACTCCCCCAGCAGGGCCAGCGCGCCGTCCGCCCGGGGCCAGCGGCTTGCCGCTTCCTGGTAATCGGCCCTGGTTTTGGAAGAACCCAGACCGATTTTTTTAAGTTCAAAATCATTGGCCGCCCCGGAAGCGCGGAGGCCAAGGTAATCCCGGAGTTTACGGAAACACCAGGCCAGGGTTCCCGTAATGGACTGAACGCTTTCCCTGGCCCTGGTAAGGGAACGCACGATTTCCAGGCTGCTTTGCAGATTACCCCGGGCAATGGCGGCAAAAAGGGTAAAGGCCGATTCTTCCCGGGCATGGGAAAGGCACCGTTCTACATCCGCTCCGGTGACCGTTTTATCTTTGTCCAGAAACAGGATAAGCCGCCGGCATTCCCGGCGCAGGGCGTCGGTATTGTTTTCCACCATTTCCAGAATTGTTTCGATCCCGCTGTCGTCGATACGCCGCCCTTCCCGGCGGAAGAAAGAAGCAAGCCATTCGGTTTTTTTGTTTTCAAAGAGTTCCCAGAAGATGGTTTTATGTTCTCTGGGGACGGCGTCTTCAATGCGCTTGTCCAGTCTTATTTCTTCCGATACAAGGACGATGGCGGTGTTTTTCGGCGGCCGCCGGATGCAGGAAACCAGCAGTTCCACATCGTCTTTTTTTTTGATAAGCTCCGCGCTCTTGATGATAAAAAGCCGTTCGTCGGAAAAAAGGCTGCCGTTCTGCAGGACGGAGACTATCTCTTGCGGAGAGGTCTCTCCCGCGTAAAAACTGGTTTCTTCGGTATGGGGGGGCAGGCCGGAACGAAGAGCCCCTAGCGCGTCGAGCTTTTCCCCCAGTTCGGGCCCCAGAAAACAGAATACGCCGCCCGGCCCTGTTTCCCCGGACCGGGCGGCGGTTTTGCCGGCGATCATGTCAACAGGCGCGGATCACATAGGCCAGTTTGCCCAATATCCGTACATCCTGGCTGTAAATGGGGCTGTGGGCGGCATTCTCCGGCTGCAGCCGGATCCGGTTGGTTTCCCTGAAGAAGCGCTTCAAGGTAACCGCTTCCTCCACCACCGCCACCACAATATCGCCGTTTCCGGCGGTGTTTTGTTTCTGGATCAGCGCGGTATCCTTGTCAAGGATGCCCGCGTCTTTCATGGAATCGCCCCGCACCTTAAGGGCAAAATACTGGCGGTTCTTTTTAAGGAACGATGAATGAACCGGAACGGTCCCGTCCCAGTTTTCTTCCGCCAGTATAGGACGGCCCGCCGCCACAACCCCCAGGAGGGGAATTTCCACAATGCCCAGATACTCCCGGTCTCCCTTGAAGTCAACCAGCTCCATGGTTCTGGACTGTTTGTTCTCCACCTTAATCCGGCCCTTCCGTTTAAGGGCCGATACATGATCATAGGCGCCTTTAACCGAAATGGCAAAATTATCCGCCACTTCCCGTATGGTAGGAGGGTATGAATGGGAATGAATGTATTCAGCGATGAAGGTCAACACTTCCCTCTGGCGCAGGGTGAGTTCTTTCATCCGTTTTCCTTTTTACCGAAATTTAGGGCCGCCTCCACTATAAACCAGCCCGGCTTTTTTTGCAATCCCGCAAAGACGGGAAATGTTGTTCCGCCGCGCCGCTACCAGGGCGTACTGCCCGCCATGGCGGGAATTGTACCGCCGTCCGCCCGTCTTGCCTGTTTATCCATGAATTGTCTACTATAAGGTACCATGATAGTTGTGCTTTCCAGGGGTATTACTCCCCATGACAAGGAACTGGTCCGCATCTACCTTAAGGACCGGGGTTTTGCTGTTCGGGATCAGCAGTTTGGCGAAGATGAAGTATTCGGCGCGTCGGGCAAGGGAGTGGTGGATCTGCGGGAACTGGGCCTTCTTCCCGGGGTGGAACGGGTTGCCGCGACCAGCAAGCCCTACGAACTGGCGTCCCGGGAAACCAGGGCGGAAGATTCGATTGTCACGGTCGGCGGCGATTCCTCCTGTCCGCCGGTAAAAATCGGCGGTTCCCGGATTACGGTGATTGCCGGGCCCTGCGCGGTGGAGAGCAGGGAACAGATCCGGGAAACCGCGGCCCTGGTCCGGGAATCCGGGGCGGTGATCCTCCGGGGAGGGGCCTACAAACCCAGGACCAGTCCCTATGCCTTCCAGGGGCTGGGGATGAAGGGCCTGGAATTGATGAAGGAAGCGGGAGAGGCCGAAGGCATGCCTATCGTAACCGAGGTGGTGTCCCCGGAACTGGCGGTGGACATGAAAGACTTAACCGACATGTTCCAGATCGGCGCCCGGAACATGCAGAACTTCGAACTCCTAAAAAAAGTCGGTTCCCTGGGTAAGCCCGTACTGTTAAAACGGGGGCCCTCCGCTACTATAGAAGAATGGCTCCTTTCCGCGGAGTACCTGCTGGCCGCGGGAACCCGCGATGTTGTACTCTGCGAGCGGGGAATCCGTACCTTTGAAACCTATACCCGCAACACCCTGGATATTTCCGCCATTCCCGTGGTAAAGACCCTTTCCCACCTGCCGGTGATTGTGGATCCCAGCCACGCGGTGGGGATCCGGGCCAAGGTAGCTCCCGCGGCCCTGGCGGCCATCGCCGCCGGGGCCGGCGGGCTGACGGTCGAGGTGCATCCCCGGCCCGACGAGGCCCTTTCCGACGGCCCCCAGTCCCTGTATCCGGAGCAGTTTGAAAAACTGATGCGGGATATTGAAGCCCTGGCCCCGGTGGTGGGAAAGGAGCTGCTCCGGACCCCCCGGCCCCTGCACCTAACCGTACCGGCAGCTATGCTGGCGCCGGCGTCCGGCGCCGGCGAAGCCGGCGGTCCGGCGGGGGCGAAGTTTCCCCGGGAACAGGTTGCCTATAACGGGGAAAGCGGAGCCTTTGCCGAACAGGCGCTGACGCGCATCTTTGGAGAGGACGCCCCCCGCATGCAGGTTCAGTCCTTTAAAGGGGTTTTTGACTCCGTCCTGGACGGTTCCGCCTGCGCCGGCATTGTTCCGGTGGAAAACAGCCTGGCGGGAAGCATCCACGAAAACTACGACCTTTTCCTGCGGTATCCGGACATCGCCATTGTGGGGGAAGTGAAACTCCGGATCGTCCACTGCCTGATCGGGGACGAGCGGGCCGCCATGGATTCCATCGCCATCGTCAGGAGTCACCCCCAGGGCTTTGCCCAGTGCCGGGAATTTCTTGGCAAGCATCCGGCCTGGCAGCTGGAAGCCTGTAACGATACCGCCGGCGCCGTAGCGTCCATTGCCAGGGAGGGGGCGGTTAAGGTCGCGGCCATCGCCGGAGCCGCCGCCGCCAAGGCCTACGGTCTTAGGATCCTCAAGGAAGGGATAGAAACCAATCCCCTGAACTATACCCGGTTTCTCGTCATCAGCCGGAAGATCGATTCAGGCCCTTCCCCGGACAGCCGCCGGATCGGCGGCGCGTGGGTTCCCCCCAGCCTTGGTTCGGAGCGGCCCAGCAAGGCAAGCATGGTATTTTCCGTGGCCGATAAACCGGGCTCCCTTTTTGCCTGCCTTAAAATTATGGCCGATCAGGGAATCAACCTTTCCAAACTGGAATCCCGTCCCATCCAGGGCAAGCCCTGGGAATACCAGTTTTATGTGGACGTGAGCATCCCCGAAAAGGAAGGGATCTTTGCCGCGGCCATGGAGGAACTGAAACAGCATACCGAAGACTTTTATTTCCTCGGCGCTTACCGGGGTTCGCTGTAAAACCCGGCCTGCAACTTTTTCCCGGGGCCCTGCGTCTAAGTTGTCGTGAATATAAAACAGAAAAATGAAGAACCCGTAAGAAACGCCGGCGTCTTCGGCGATTCAATTTTGCGGGGCATCCAGCTGGACAGGGAAAACAAACGGTACCGGGTGGATAACCATATCGACCTTGCCGAAATAGGCCGGAAACATTCACTCGTCATCGACAATTTTTCCATGTTCGGCTGCACCATCCGCAAAGGCGTTTCGATACTGCAGAAACGGCTGGAAAAGCGAAAGATGGACGTGGCCGTTATCGAATACGGCGGAAACGACTGTGACTTTAACTGGAAAGAAATCGCCGAACATCCCGGAGAAAAACATGAACCCCATACGCCGCTGAATATATTTGCCGCGGCGTACCATCAGATTATCCGCGCCCTTAAAGAAAAATACATCGTCCCCGTTCTGACTACCCTGCCGCCCCTGGAACCCCAGCGTTTTTTCGACTGGTTCTGCGGCGGCCTGAACAAGGACAATATCCTTTCCTGGCTGGGAAGCATCAACAACATTTACCGCTTCCAGGAAAACTATTCCAGGGTGATTGGAAAAATCGCCGCCGAAACAAAATCCCTTCTGGTGGATCTGCGGGGCGCTTTTCTGGAACACCGGCGGAGCGAAGACCTGCTCTGCGAAGACGGAATCCACCCCAATACCGCAGGCCAGGAAGTGATCACCGGAGCGTTCCTTAATTTTCAGGCGGTATAAAAACCGCGGGGCAAAAGCGCTGCGTCCCGGATATAAGGCCTTACTTTAACCCATCCTTAAGCCGGAAGGCCGGGCAAAGCTGGCCGGCGGCGCGGAACACCTCCGCCGAAGGCATGGTCATACCCTTAAAGCCGAACATCCCGCAGGCCCGGGGAAATTCCGGATCCCAGGTAATCCTGTAATAGGCGCATTTGAGACAGTTCGGTTTTTTCCGCTCCCCGTCAGAGTTCATCTGTTTTACTTACTTATTCTATTCGTGTACAATAAGCTATAACGGGTCAAGGCTTCTCTGCCATAAGAAAAGCCATGACCTTGGCGTCTCCCAGGATGTTGGCCAGGAGGGCGTACTCGTTGGGCTGATGGGCGGTGTCGTCCATGCGGCTCCAGACGGCGCAGTGAATTCCCTCGTTGCGGAGGAACGCGCCTACGGTACCGCCGCCTATGCCGACGGGCCGGGTGGCAGCGCCGTACACCTCTTTAACCGCCCTGGAAAGCATCGCCACCAGGGGGGAATCCGCCGGGGTAGCCTTGGATTCCACCCTCTGGGGCGCGGCATAACTGATGCTCACCTTGTGTTTGGCCTCGACTTCGCCCTTAATCCGATCGATCTCCGCCAGTACGCTTGCAACGGGGTATTGGGGGAGGATCCGCATGTCCATGCAAAAAACGTCTTCGCCGGGGATCGTGTTGATGTTGGGCACATTGGCGGTTTTCCTGGTGGGCTGGAAAGTGGAATAGTCCGGCTCAAAGAGGCTGTCCACGGCGTTAAACCGGGCGGACAGCCCGTCGTGGAGCCGGACCGCCAGTTCCGCCCCGGCAAGGTGGGCGTTGGCCCCCAGATCGGGCCGGGAACCGTGGGCCTGTTTTCCCCTGGTGGTAAATTCGATCCACAAAAGATTTTTTTCGGCAATTTCAATGGTCTCGCCCCGGCTGTCTCCCCCGTCGGGGATCAGGACCAGGTCGCTTTTACCAAAAATACCGGGCCGCTGTTTCAGAACCGCGTCAATGCCGTAGGCGCTGCCGCATTCCTCGTCGGCGCAGAAAAGGAGCTTGACCGGGAAAGCCGGAGCGGTTCCGGTTTCCCTCAGGGCCAGGGCGGCAATAAGGGAAGATACCAGTCCCTGCTGGTTGTCTTCCACTCCCCGCCCGATAAGCCGCGGCCCCAGGGGACCGTCGTCCCTGCGGACCACAGTCCAGGGATCGCTTTCCCAGAGGGAAAGCTCCCCCGGCGGCACCACATCCAGGTGGCTCATGATCCACAGGCAGCTTTCGCCGCCGCCGCTTTCGCCGGAAACAGTGCTGTCTTCGATACTCACTATTAAATTGGGACGGACCCCGCCCTTGGCCCGCTCGTCTTTGATGTCTATCCGTTCACAGGAAAAGCCCCGGCCCTTAAGCCAGCCCTCCAGGTATTCGGCTTTATCAAATTCGCCGGAACCCCCGGAAGCGGGAGAAACCGCAGGCCGCCTGCAGAGTTCCGTTTCCAGTTCTACCGCCGTCTCCCCGGCCCGGTCGATATACGCAAAAACCGCTTCTTTCAAAGTAAACTCCTTAGACCGTCAGGCTTTACGGTACGCATCCCAGCTGGTTTTGATAAGGGTTTCCAGGTCCGAATATTCCGGCTTCCAGCCCAGCAGTTTACGGGCCAGCGCCGCCGAGGCGGTAAGTTTTTCCGGGTCCCCCGGCCGGCGGTCTACAACTCGGGAAGGAATCGGCTTTCCGGTAATGCGGCGGGCGGTTTCCAGCACCTCCATCACCGAGGAACCGGTTTCACTTCCCAGGTTCACCGTCAGGCTTTTGTTGTTGGCGCCGATATAGTCCAGGGCCAGGGCATGGGCCGCGGCCAGATCGCTGACGTGGATATAGTCCCGGATACAGGTACCGTCGGGGGTACTGTAGTCGCCGCCGAAAATTTGAAGCTCCCGCCGCATGCCGCAGGCGGTTTCCATAATCACCGGGATAAGGTTGGCGGGGTTCTGTTCCAGCCCCCCAATCCGGCCCCGGGGATCGTAGCCCGCGGCGTTAAAGTACCGGAGGCTTGCGAAACGTATCCCCTTAAGCCTGTCGTACCAGCCGAGAAATTTTTCGATTTCCAGCTTGGTAAAACCGTAATAATTTTCCGGGTTAACGGGATGGTTTTCGTCAATGGGCAGATACTTGGGCTCGCCGAAGACCGCGGCGCTGGAAGAAAAGATAATGTACTCCAGTCCCGTCTCACTGGCGGCGTTAAGCAGGTGTACGGCGCCGATGATATTGTTCACCGAGTACTTTTCCGGCTTTACCATGGATTCACCCACGGCCTTGAAGGCCGCCAGGTATACCGCGACCCTGCTTCCGGTTTCCCGCATGGCCCCCGTAAGCTGTTCATAGCGGAGTATGTCGCCGTGGATAAACGCCGCTTCGGGAAACAGGTTTTCCCGAAGCCCCGACGAAAGGTTGTCAAAGACCGTAACAGCGTGCCCCCGGTCCAGCAGTTCCCGGACTACATGGCTTCCGATATAGCCCGCGCCCCCAATAACCAGTATGTTCATGGGTACGAGTATAGCGGAAGGGAGGAAAAGAAACTATCCCTTAGTAATTTCCGCGAGGACCAAGCCGGGAGGATCTTGAAAACTGTCTCAAAACTGTCAAAAAGTCAATCATTTTGCTGACCTTTCGCGGGAAAATTGGTTTACCCTGAAGGGAAGTTTCAAATGCCCTTTCCGGCGGCGTGTAACAAACTTGTGTCGAAAACCGGAATACGGACAATTCGGCCGACCGGGCTTATCAGCATCCGCGAAGGCGGCGAAGCGGCGCCGCTTTGCTTTAAGCACCAAATAGTCCATCGTTTTTACTGTATACTACATTGTATTATCCATATACCGCGCTGTATATTCAAACAAGATTCTTCGAATAAGCCGTCGCAGCTGTTTCGGGATTTGCGATTTCCTTATTTAATTTTGAACTTATATCACGAAGGGAGGTGTTTCAAATTAAGAGAAAAATCAGGCCTCCGTATTTTGAGGTGGGAGTAAAAAATTATATATACGGCGATGCGGTTTTTGAGATGGCAAAAGTTCTGGAAGCCTGTTCGAAAAAGTACGATATCGATGTACTTTATATTGTGCCATATACCGAGATCCGAAGGGTAGCGGAAAATACAAATAATCTTGTTATTATCGCTCCTTATATGGACACACTGCGTCCTGGCCGCGGTATGGCAGATGTTTTGCCTGAAGCGATTCAGGCGGCGGGGGCACACGGCGTTCTTATGAACCATTCCGAACGTCCAATGTCACTTCATGCCATTAAGGAAACGATTAACAGGGCAAACGAGCTGGATCTTTTGTCTTTTGCCTGTGCGGATTCCATCATGGAGGCAAAAGCGGTAGCCCAGCTGCATCCGGATATTATTAACCCTGAGCCAACCGAACTTATCGGATCGGGCACCGCAAGCGACATGGGTTACGTGAAAGAATCCATCAAGGCTGTTAAAGCTATTGATCCGCATATTTTGGTTGAACAGGCGGCGGGAATCACCAAAGGGCAGCAGGTTTACGATTTTATTTATGCCGGTTCAGAAGGCGCCGGAGCCGGTTCCGGTATTTTTAACGCCGCCAATCCATATTCAACGGCGGAAGAAATGATTTACAGTGTCAGAAAAGCCTACAATGCCTTGAAAGATGAAGGCAAATTATAAGGGATATAAGGAGCTTTACCAATGAAAGTATTCAGAGAGTCATTTAAAACACGTTCTACGGGATTGTATCCCACGTTTCACAAGGTTACAGAAACGGTCAGTGAAATCCTGAATCGTTCCGGGGTAAAAAATGGAATATGCGTGGTTTATTCACACCATACAACATGTTCCGTCTTTACGCAGGAATGTTCCATGGATAAGGCTTATAATGGGCTTGAGTATCTGCAGCAGGATCTAACGGATATTTTCGAAAAGATTATTCCCACCTGCCGGAAGGAAAACCAGTATATGCATCCCGGTCCTGAGCTTACGGAATATGCAATCGGTATCGGTGAAAGCAAGCCGGATGCCCTTAATACGGACGCCCATTTAAGATCCGTATTTTTAGGAAGAAGTGAAAGCATAGTTATTGTAGACGGTAAGCTTGATCTTGGCCCGTTTGGACATATTTATTTCGTCGATTTTGACAAAACCCGTATACGTGAGCGTGAAGTGCAAGTACAGATCATTGGAGAATGACAAAAGCCGCCATGGAAATTGCCGGCCAAAGAGGGATTGCCTTACCGGTCAATCCCCCTTGGCCGGGATCTCTTGATACAAAATTTACAAACCCCAACCCCGGGCCGGATAATCCGCATACCGCCAGATTGACCTGACCAGACATGATATACTAAACTAATAAAACTATTTGAAGAAGCTGTATCCTGAGGTAAATCTGATGGACGATATTGTAAAAAATATTATATTCAATCTTAATGACACCAGAGCCTTTAATGGATGGGTTGGCTTTAATTCTCCCGGAGCCATCGAACAAAAATCGGGCCTCTGGATTACCAAAGCAGGGACACGATATTACGAATCAAAGGGTTTTGATTATGATCCCCGTAAACAGCTCCCCCATTTTGAATGGGGTGCGGTAGCCGATGGCGAATTAAACCTCAACTATAACAATACTTCCACCGTGCTTAAAGAAGGCATGTATTATATCATGCCGGAGAATATCCAGTTAAAAGCCCGGGGATTTAAAAAAACGCTTTTGATTTGGTTTGAATTTACAGGCTGTCTATGCGATTCAATCTTTCCTGTTCTTGGAGGTTTTGAAAACGGAGTCGCTACCGGAAGATATTCTTACGGACAGATAAAATCGGTGCTTCAAATGGCATATATCCTGCAATATCATCCTGTTATGTTTAATCTTAGGGCTCAAAGTTTTCTTTGGCAATTTATCGCCGAGACTTCCGGTTCAATTTCTTATACCATTCAAAATTTCAGCCCCGAAATCAAACATGTCATAAACTATATACATAACATTTCCCCAGATCGTAAAGTTAGTGTTACGCAGCTCGCGGATGAATCCACTTTATCCGTGGAAACTTTCCGCAAACGCTTTCAAGCTGAAGTTGGGGAATCTCCCATACAGTACCTGCTACATCACCGTATAACGAAAGCAAAAGAACTGCTCAGCGATAAAAATCTAACCATCAAGCAGATAGCATTTGAGTCGGGGTTTTCCGATCCCCTCTATTTTTCACGCCTTTTCAAAAAATACGAAGGTGTTAACCCTCTCACTTTCCGCAGGGAAATATATTAGGCTTGTTCGGAAGCCCGTGAAGATGTATCATGCCGTTTTTTTGCTGTGGGCCTCAAATGTCTGAAGCAGTACCGCAATAATAAGGACCAATCCTGTCGCGACAAACTGATAATACACAGGCATCTGTATCATTATCAACCCGGTCTGTAGAGTACCCAATATTGCGATGCCAAGAAAGGACCCCAACATATTGCCTTTTCCGCCGGAAAGCGCCGTGCCGCCTAAAACAACCGCCGCTACCGAATCCAGCGCATAGGACCCTCCCGCGGTTGCTTGCGCTGCTCCCAGCCGGGACGCCAGCATCAGGCCCGCAAACGCTGCCAGAATAGAACATAATGTATATACAAGAATACGCACCCTGTCAATATTTACACCGGCGATACGGGCCGCCTCAGCATTACCGCCAATACAGTATACATATCTGCCAAATACGGTATATTTCATCGTAATAAAAAATAGAATATACAACGCAAACAGTATGATTATGGGAAGGGGAACCGTAAATATTTTAGTTGTTCCCAGAAATGAAAAAGCAGGATCCCTGACCATAATTGAATTACCTTCACTCAGTATATATATACAGCCCTTATAGATGGACATAAATGCCAATGTGGTGATAAAGGCGTTGACCTTTAGTTTAGAAATCAAAAATCCGTTGAGCAGCCCGGCGGTTAATCCAAAAAGCATGGCTATGAGAAATACTAAAATATAATTCATGCCCATTTTTTCACTCAAATAAGCCGCCAATATTGCTGTAAACGCGGCAACCTCTCCTACCGAAAGATCAAATCCTCCCGTCAGAATACAGAGAGTTTGACCGATACATATGATACCGATAACCGACAGGGTCATTCCGATGGAATAGAATGTTCTTATAGAGAAAAAATGCTCGTTTAATAATGAAAACACCAGAATTACCAATGCCAGAGCAACCAATACGATCCACTTGTTAAGTTGAGCCATAATGATATTTCCGGGTAACAATTTGTCGTTATTCACCATACACCTCACCCAACAACCGCGAATTTAAGGAGATCTTCTTCCGTGATCGTAGCGGTATTCTCAATTTCCCCTTGAATGCCGCCGTCCCGGAAAATGTAAATTCTGTCGCTCATCCCTATTATTTCGGGCAACTCCGAACTGATGAAGATAATCGCTTTACCCTCCACCGCAAGTCCCCGAATCAGCCTATATATTTCCGATTTCGTTCCCACATCTATGCCTCTTGTTGGTTCATCGAATATTAAAATATCCGCGTTAGCGCCAAGCCATCGGCCGATAATGATTTTTTGTTGATTGCCGCCGGAAAGATTATTTACGACAGTCATATCATTCGGGGCTTTTATTTTAAGCGCCAACATTTGTTTGACTGACGCGGCAGTCTCATCTTTTTCATTTATAAAACCATTCTTTGACAATCTTTTTATAAAAGGTATTGTTATATTGGTACGTATTGACGAGATTAAAACAAGTCCCTGTTCATGCCTGTCTTCGGGTACAAAACCGATTCCCGCTTTAACCGCGTCATTCGTCTTCTGTATTTTGATTTCTTTGCCGTTTTTATAAATAACGCCGCTGTCTTTTTTATCTATTCCGAACATCGCCCGGACGGTTTCCGTTCTTCCCGAGCCTACAATGCCAAAAAAACCAACGATTTCACCCTTATGCACCTCGAAATTTATGTTTTTTATACTATTTCCCGCATTAAGATCCTTTATCGCAAGGACGACTTCATTATCCCGTTTTGATTCGTACAAACGATTTTCAAAAAGTTTAACATCCCGTCCGACCATCATACTCACAATATCTTTCGTATCAATATCCCGTATATCCTTTGTATCAATATACTTTCCGTCTTTCAAAACCGTAATTCTGTCGCATATCCTTTGTATTTCGGTTAAACGATGGCTGACATATATAATGCTTATACCCCTGCCGGCCAGCGTTTTGATAAGTTTGAACAGTTGGTCCGTTTCCTCGTCTGAGAGTGATGATGTGGGTTCGTCCAGGGCAAGGATTTTTATGTCAAATGATATTGCTTTTAGAATCTCAACTATCTGCTTCTGCCCCACTGATAAATTCCCCGCGTTTTGTTTCAGGTTTATACTTTCACCGGATGAGCCCAAAAGCCTTTGAATTGCCCCTGCTCTTCCGTACATTCCTTTCCAATCCACCGTTCCCAATTTTGTTTTTGGATATTGACCCATTAATATGTTTTCCATCACCGTTAAATGGGGAGACAAAAAAACTTCCTGTGAAATAATTGAAATGCCTTCATTCCTGGCGTCTTTCGCGTTGTTAAATTTTACTTCATTGCCGCAAATCTTTATCGTTCCGCCGTAGTTTTTATAGAGGCCGTTCAGTATTTTGAGCATAGTTGATTTTCCCGCTCCGTTTTCTCCGCAAAGCGCGTGAACCTCGCCTTGTCTAAGTTCAAATTGAACATTATCCAGGGCGCGTACACCGGGAAATTCTTTTGTGATATGTTCCATAGATAAAACGATCGGCTGAGTCATAATACTCCATCCTAATATTTAACCAATAACCCCGCCACAGACGGGGTTATTGGTTTTATCTAATACGAGCACTCATATCATTTTCATCGTTCAGTAAGGCATTTTCCCGTCGGGAAATTTTTCCCTCCAGTTGTCAATTGACACAACGCCTGCACCGACCAGGGTCTCCTGCGGCAGTTCTTTTCCGTTTACCAATAAGTCATAAAAGAACTGTATCATTGTTTGGCCTTCAAGAAAAGGATCCATGTACATGGATATGTAACTATTGGCAATATCGCCGCCCATATTAAATACATCCAAACTGGGTTGATAACATCCGGTTCCACTTACCAGGATTTTCTTGAAATCAAAACCTTTTTCGATAAAGGCTCTTACCGTTGCATACGCGGGAGTATCCTCACCACACGGAACTATCCAATGGGTAACGTTTGGATTAGCGTTAATCGTCGCTAGGGCCGCCGCTATGGAATCATCAAAAGTCCCCGTCTTACAATCGGTTTCGATAATGTCCGCCGGTTTTAACTCGGGGCAATTTTTCAGCAGTGCATCGCGAAAGCCGTCACAGGTTACTTTGACTGTCGGTACCGTATACATTCCCAGTACCATAACTTTGATAACATTTCCTGGGGCAAAAAAATTACGCTCCTTAGCCCTAGCCGCAAGCGCTTCGCCGCCTTCATATCCAAAGTCGTAGGTCGGTACCCCGAGATAGGGCGCGGCATATCCCGTCCCGTCTTCCAGAATATCGTCAATCGCCAGCACAGGGATATTGGCCTCCCTAAAAGCCCTTATCACCGCCGGCCCAAGGCCCGCATCGGGGACACAGATAGCAACTGCGTCGACCCCCGCCGAAATAACGCTGTCCACAGCCTGCATGCATCGTTCATTGTTATAATCTACATCGATGCCCCCATAGTCTATCCCCAGTTCTTCCGCCTTTGATATGGCCCCTTTGTCCTCGGTCGAAAACCAGCTGTCGGATAGTTTTTTACATATGTAACGAACCGTAAACTGTTTTTTTTGTCCGCCAACATCAGCGGTTTTCCCGGCGGAACAACTTGAAAACACGGCAAATAATACGAATATCGCCGCCAATAAGAACAAAGCCAGCTTCCCTGTTTTTTTCCTCATCTTTTTATCCCCCTCGTTCACGTATTTCGTGATTACTTTAGTGAAACAGTGTTTCATACTTCCTGTAATATTCCAATACACTGTAAGGTAAAAACGCTGGACGATTTGGTAAAGTCTCGTGCTTTACGAAATCACCTCTATGCCCATTAACGCGCATAAATCTTTCATGGCATCGAAACAATCCCCCCGGACAATTACGATATGCTGACCAGGACACTCCTCGACATATCTGTCCATGCCCATCTCCGGTTTAATTAAAAGGCTGGGAAAATCGGGCGTGGGCTCTTCCCAGCCCAGCTCAGTCCATTTCATGGGAGATACTGTCTCCGCTCTGGACAGAAACATCGCGTACCTATCGCCTTTCCTGAATAACCTGGCTAACGTGACTGGTCCTGTTTTTACTTTGGAAACACAGCTTATGCCGATAAAAAAATCACCCAATCGGCTTGATTTAAACCTATGTTCCCCGTCAGCAAAGTCCTTTGGCAAAAAACCGCAAATACCCGCCAAGACCTGTTCGTCCAAAAACTCATAATTTTCCATAAATACCGATGTCTGGCCCGTCAAGGCGCTCAGCATGACGGTTGTAATCAGACCATGGGCGTCACACTCGCATATTACGGAAAAATTCCTGTCGGCCAGTAATGACTGGGCCATACAGGGATTTATCCCCATGAATTTTGTTGCTCCGGAAACGCATTTTATGGACAGGGCACTCAAGCCCCTGTCGTCCGCTTTGTTTTTCATGGCGTAATACAAGCGCGCCGCCCTGTCAAGCGCTGTATCAGTTACCTCATTGATAAATACCGTCCGCGCTTTTATATCCGATTTCACGGCATCGATTTCACTTTGGGGAGCGTCGTCCATTACCTTGCCGATCTCATAGCTGAAATAGTCCTCTATTTCAACGCCGAGCTTTTTGAATACCTCCGTTTTATCGTATACACAGGTAAACAAGCCCATATCCGCATAGCCGATTAATCCAATCCGGGCATTGGTAATTTGTTTATACGCATTTATTATTTGCGCATACTTCCCAATCTGGTTAAATTTATGCGGTTCGTTTGGTTTTTCGTAAATCACCTTAAACCGGTACCCCATGTCCTTAAGAACCGGCGTTAACGCGGTAAGCGCTGCTGGAGCGGCCGGTGAATGCAGTTTGCCTGAGGCATCCATCTTAGCTCCGGTGGAGTATATAAGCAGAGGTTTGTTCAGATAGTCTTTTAACACAGCCATAATATAAGGCGTAAGATGCCATGAAACAATGTTCACTATGATAAAATCAAAATTAAGCCTTTCTGTTCCGGATATGGCCTCATCTGTGGTCAAGCTATTTTTTAGCTCATAACTGCCGGCTACTTCTACGGAATCCAAAGAACGTATGCCGTTTTCCATTTCATTGATCACGGGTTTTAGCCATTCGGCCGGGTAAACCTCTTCAAAACAGTGTAATAACAACGCTCTCGCTTTCTTCATGGCTGGCCCCTTTTCAGTTTTGTTTTCTGTCATAATATGTTCCTCCTGGGTCGGATGCTAAAATATTCCGGATAAACACCGGTAGATAACAAGATATTTTTGATAAGCCGCGTCATATATTTTTCCCCGCGGCTCGTCGGGGTGATAAACCGCTTCCACTTTTAAAAACGCCGTCATTTCCTCAATGTTACGATAAAGTCCGGCAGCCAATGCGCCCAGCATGGCGGCCCCCAGGGAAGTGGACTCGCTTTGCTGCATCACAAGTATATCCCTGCCGCAGATATCGGCTTTGATTGAATTCCAAAGCGCACTTCGGGAACCCCCGCCTATGGAACGCAGCTCCTTCACCGGTATCCCGCATTGGACCAGGTATTCCAGGTTTTCCCGGAGCATATAACCCAAACCTTCAAGGATGGCCCGTATGATATGAGGGCGGCCCATTTCCAGTTTCAACCCAAACAGAACGCCCCGGGCGCGGGTATTTACCTCGCCCACCAGCTTACCTCCAAAATGGGGTATTAATAAAAGCCCGTCAGAGGCCGGCGGTACCGGCGCCGCCAGGTTATCCATCTCCCGGTAAACCACTGCTCCCCGTTCGGCACAGGAGAGGGCAAATTCCGGCATAAATTCGTCCCTGAACCATTTAAGGATAATAGCTCCCGCAGGATTATAAGCCAGACAGAGGTACAGATGGTTAAAATGCCGGTATAAGGAAGGCCGAATCGGATTATCGTAATCAGGCTTTTCAACGGTAGCGGCGACAGCCAAACAGGTACCGGTGGTCTCGGTTACCATGCCGCTACAGATATTCCCGCTTCCCAGGGCAGAGGCGACCTGATCCACGGCGCCGGTAGATACCGGGATACCCTGGACCAATCCGGTTTGCGCCGCGGCTTCAGCGTTTACCCTGGCGGCGGTAACGGCGCAGGGATACACCTCGGGCAGTTTTTTTTGATCAATCCCCGCGGCGTCCAGTATGGGGGAATAATAGGCGGTACGGTTAATATCAAAGTATCCCGAAGAGGACAATAATGCCGGATTTGATACGCAAAGCCCGGTTAGGCGCAGGATGAGATAATCTTCCAGTAAAAGGAACTTATGGGTTTTTTCATACACTTCCGGCAGGTTACGGGAAAACCATAGAAGTTTGGCAATCGGAACGGCGGGGGTCAATTCATTTAATCCCGTATGCCGGTAAAAAACAAGCGGGTCTATTTTTTCTTTAAGTTCTTCACATTCCCGGAAAGCCCGGGAATCCAGCCATACGACGGCATTCCCCAAAGCCCGGCCGGACTTATCCACCGGTATGATAGTTTCACCCTGGGTAGTAACGGTAAGCATCCGTATATCCCCGGGATTGGGACAGGCCCGTACCACAGCGGCGGAACCGGTACACAAGGCTGTCCAATAGACTTCCGGATCAAGCTCTACAAAATTTTCCGCGGGAGTTAAAAGATTATATTCAACAGAGTGACTGGCTATAAGAGAAAGCTGCCGGTTAAACAGGCAGACTTTTATCGCCGTAGTACCAGCATCAACAGTCAATAAATAACACAAGCCATATTCCTCCGGAAACCGTTAATATGCCGTAACATATACGCATATGCGTATATGTTACGGCATATTAATTACCTTGTCAACAAAAATTTTTTAAACCGCCGGGTTTTTTAAAACTTCAGCTTTGAAAAAAGCCTCTGTTTATCTGTTTTTTTACCACAGCTATTCCGTTTAACCAGCTGTGGTTCAAAGATATTGATATACGGCCAGGGCCGTTTCTGATGGATCAAGTCTAACAAGGCCCGGGCAGCCATTTCTCCCAAAACTTGCTTTGGGTGAGCAATTGAGGTAAGAGAAGGCTCTACCGCGGAAGCCAGAACAGTATCATCAAAGCCGATAATGGATATTTCATCAGGAATACGGATACCGGCTTTCTTTATATAATGCATACTCTCCAGCGCCACTTCATCGTTATAACAGAAAAGGGCGCTGATCTGTGAGCCGTACACCTTTTTCACCAAATGCGCTTCCAGGTCCGGCCCGCAGGGGATAAGCAGCGGTTTTTCAAGCCCCAGGGCGGCGCATTTCTCGGTGAATCCCTGTTGCCTCAGAAGGGAATCTTTATACTGGTCCATATAAACGACGGCCATATTGGTATGCCCCAGTTCATGAAAATATTGGGCTGCAAGACTCCCTCCCTTCTGTTCATCTAGCATCGTATAAGAAGTTTCAATTCCTTCGTAACGGCTATCAATCATGATATAAGGAATACCGGCGGCCCGCAGCCGGCGGAAAGCTTCCCGGAGGCGATCCGAAACCGTACCGCAGCGATGGCTGGGCTCTACAATAATTCCGGAAGAGCCTTTTTGGAGGATCTCCTCCAGAATTTCGCAGATACGAACGGAATCGTCCCGGCTGTCGCTAATAATGAAGTTGCAATTATGCTCCGTGAGGACCTTGGAAGTACCCTTAATATAATAGGGAACAAAATACGTATAGGCCATGTCCAGAATAACATCAATATTTAATTTTTTAGCGGCAAGGCTGGAAGCGATGCAAAAGGTCCCTTTCCCATGTATTTTCCGGAGATACCCGGCGTTTACCAGCCGGGACAAGGCGTTTCTTACCGTAAGACGTCCTATACCATAGGATTCCACCATTTCCGACTCACTGGGCAGCTTGTCGCCAACTTTAATCTCCCCGGACTCAATTTGTGCCTTGATCCGCTCCGAGAGCTGATAATAGAGAGGGTTGGGATCATTTCGATATAACACAAACGCAACTCCGATCTTGTGGGGCTGTTTCAAAAGCTAAAGTTTTGAGACGGGCTTTATAATAACACGAAAGAACCGCCCGGAAAAGGTATCGGCAGCGCCGGAATTTTAAAATGCGAAATGCGGCTGTTTTGAATTTATTTTCCCTTTGGACCAGGATATTTGACAGAATTCTTATGCCGGTGTTATTATCCCTATCATGAAAACCGAAAGCTGGAAACAGGCAAAAGCGGCGTTTGGAATTGAGTTCAATCCGGGGATATCATGCTGCTGGCTTCCCGGGGCGGCAAGACAGCGGAGCTGCTTCCCATTTTACAGATATGCAGGCATAAAAAAGCCGTCGTTATTTCGATAACTGAAAATCTTGAATCGCCCATGGCGCGGGAGTCGGACATCGTTCTCAAAATGAATGTCCCTAGGGAAACGGACCGGTATAACACCCGGGGAACCACCAGTTTTGTGGTGTTGTGCGCGCTTTTTGATGCCTTACAGGCAGCATTATAGAAGAAACGGATTATCAAAATGAAAAATTCGCCTTGGTACGTCCCGGCGGCGCTGTGGGTAAACGGTTAAATCCCGAACAGCCCCTTTACGATTGAGGAAATGGCCGAGGCGGAGGCAAAACGATTCGGCAAAACCGGCTTTGTTGTCATTGTTACCCCGAATGCCGCCCATTACCCGGCGGTGAAAGCGTTCCTGAACGGGGGAAATCCACATCGTATACGACAAACCCCTCTGTTTTGAGGAATCCGAAACCGCGGAGCTGGCAAAAAAACAGCAACAAAAAAGCCTGTCCGAAGACAGGCTTTTTTACTCCCCCGCGCGGGTTCGAACCACGGACCCAGTGGTTAACAGCCACTTGCTCTGCCAGCTGAGCTACAGGGGAATGTTGTTTCAATATACTTCAAGGGGCTTTTTTGTGTCAAGCCCTTTCGTACAATTCAACCCTGTTCCGGCCCAGTCCTTTTGCCTTTCTCAGGGCCGTATCGGCGGCAAAGGACAAGTCCCGTACATTGTCCGCGTGCTGGGGGGCTACGGCAATGCCCATACTGGTCCGGATGTGCAGTTCATCGGTTTCCGAAGACCCCGGCCTGGTAACGGTGACCACCTGGTTTGCCACTTTTTCCCGGATCTTCTCGGCTACGGTAACGGCATCCTGTCCCGCCGTATCAGGGAGCAGGACGGCAAACTCGTCTCCCGAAAGCCGGGCGGCAATATCCCCGGGGCGGCCCAGGTGCTTAAGCACCTCCGCCGTGGCAATAATCACCTTGTCCCCGCCGGCGGGCCCGTAACGGTCATTGATGGCATGGACCTTGTCCAGGTCCATCATGATAAGAGACATTTCCCGAACGCCCACGGCGCCGGTTTTAAACCGGTCCTTAATGGTTTCTTCCAGAAAACTCCGGTTATAAAGGCCGGTTAATTCATCGGTAATGGCCCGGCGCCGGGCGGTTTCGCCCCACTGAACCAAATCCCGCAGGTGCTTGGAAGACTGGTTAAGCCAGCTGTTCTGGACCGCTCCGATGGAATTGAGCATTTTAATGCCCATCATGGGATGGTCAAAAATGATCCGGTAAAAATCTATGCCCTGAAGGACCATAAGATCCGAATCTTCCCTGGCGGTGATGGTGGCCGACCGGGGTTCGCCGGCAATAACCGACATTTCCCCCAGAAAGGCGCCGGGAACAATGTCGAACATCCAGCGCATGGTTCCGTCGGACTGCTTTTTATGGGCGCTTAAGGAACCGGAAAGGAGGATAAACATATCTTCCCCGTGATCCCCTTCGTTAAAGATCGCCTCCCCCGCGGCAAAATGGCGGCGCTCCATAAAAGCGGTAACGGCATTGAATTCCAGGCTGCTCATGGAAGCAAAAAGCGGGCTGTTGATCAGTACCGGATCCTGGATCGGGGGCAGAATGCTCATAGCCCTTCCCTGCGGACAGGCTGAGGATCCGATCTGTATTCGCTTATTTTTCCGCCGCCGCCGTTTTTCCAGGTATCCAGGAGCAGGGCATAGGTTCCCTTAAACAGATCATCCCAGACCTGGCCGTCTTCGGGCCAGATCGAATAGGCGATGGTTCCGGTAAAGGAAAAGGCCGGCATATCCCCCCGGGCGGGAACCGGCTCCAGCGCCTGGATGGAACGGAACAACTCCCTGACCACCTTTTCCGCCAGCGGACGGGGACACTTGTTGATCAAAAGCCCCGTCTCGTTGCTTTTAAAACGCATGGCCCAGCCCCGGCGCAGCCGGCGGGTCAAGGCTCTAAGAATCTTCGCCAGCCGGATCATCGCTTCGTCCCCGGCTTCGTGGCCCCGGGAATCTACCAGGATCTTAAACCGGTCCGGCTTAAGCATGATAAGGGCCGTGGGGATTTCCAGGATATGGTTGATTTCATCCGTCAGGTAGGTCTGCTTCCAGAGTCCCGTACCGGGATCCTCATAGGCCCGGCGCTGGAGTTCGTTCACCCAGGAAAGGTTTTCCAGCAGTATGTTCTGGGTGGATTTGATGCGGCTGGTCATCATCACGATGGAATTAAGCAGTATCCGGGAAACAATGTGGGGTTCTTCGGTAACAAAATCGTCCATGGTCAGGCCCATCGCGGGAAACATGACCAGTACCGATTCTTCCACGGCCTCCGCGACGGCATCGTATTCCGCCTTGCGGGCAAAGTCAAAGTCGCCGATGGTATCCCCCGGGGCATACTGGGCAAGCTGGTCATCGTCCTCGTCGTCCCGGGGTTTGTAGATCCGGATAGCCCCTTCCAGGAGGATATAAAAATGTTCCGCTTTCTGGCCTATGGAAAAGAGCTTTGCCTTTTTACGAAGGTTGATGATACAGGACCGCTCAACAATATAATCGTAATCTTTATCAAGAAGGGAGGTAAACAGCTCTGCTTTTTTAATGGGAGCGGGATCCAGCATCTGCTTTAGCGATTGTTCCAACAAATACCCCTTCCAAAGAATAATAGTTCTTTTTGCCCTTTTTTACTACTGCCCTTGACATTCAAACCGGAGCTATTTTTCCCAATACCGGAGGAAAATCCTAAACACCTCCGGCAGGGCCGCAAGCCGCCGGCCGGGACCGCCGGTCAGCACCCGGATCAGGGCTTTAAGTCCGGCGGAAACTTTTTCCGAATAGGGATGCCAGAAAATGTTCCGCCCTACGGCGGGGAGTATGTCGTCTACCACCACCTGGACTTTTACCATTTCTTTAAACCCCGCTTCTCCGTGGGTTCTTCCCAGCCCCGAATCCCCGAAGCCTCCCCAGGGAGTCTCCGCCAGTCCGTGGGACATCAGGTGATCGTTTATCATCACCGCCCCCGCGTTGATCCGCGCCGCCAGCTCCCGGGCCCTGCGGCGGTTCCGGGACCAGACCGATCCTGTTAAACCGTAGGAAGAAGCGTTGGCTATGCGGAGGGCCTCTTCGTCGTCCGAAGCGGGGATCACCGCCGCGACGGGGCCGAAAATTTCTTCGTTCATCACCGGCATGTCCGGCGTTACGCCGGTAAGCGCCAGAGCCGGAACCGCGGCTGCCGCCGCGTCCTGAAAAAAGGCCCCTTCGCTTTTGGCGGCAATCTGCGCGCCCTTCGCCAGGCAGGCTTCTATCTGCCTGCACACCGTCTGTTTTTGTTTAAGGCTTGCCATGGGTCCCAGATCAATACCCTGGCGCAGGCCCCGGATGAGGGCGCAGAATTTTTCCAGAAAAGCATCGTAGACCTTCCGGTGAACGATAATCCGCTGAACACCCCCGCAGGACTGGCCGGCGTTGGAAAAGGCCGCCCAGACCAGGCCCCTGGCGGCCCGGTCCGGCGCGGCGTCTTCCCGGACGATAGCCGCGTCCGCTCCGCCCAGTTCCAGCACCAGGGGAAGAAGCCGGGGAGCGGCCAGGGCCATCAGTTCCCGGCCGGTGGCGGTAGAACCGGTAAAGAAGAGTTTATCCACCCCCGGAGCGGCGGCGGATCCGATAAAGGCGGGGCCCGCTTCCCTGCCGGGCAGTTCCACATAGGTAAAAAGCCCTTCCGGCAGTTCCGCGGCCCTGAAAAGCTCCTCCAAAGAGCAGCCCACGCCGGGGGTAAGGGATGCGGTTTTAAGGAGGACCGCGTTCCCCGCCAGCAGGGCCATGACCACTTCCGAAAAGGGTATGGCAAAGGGATAATTCCAGGGGGAAATGATCCCCACCACTCCCCAGGGTTTATATATCAGGGAACTGCGCTTGTTAAACATCAGCAGGCTGCCCATCCCTACGGGAGCCTCGGCAAGAAAACGCCGCCCCATCCTCCGGTAATAGCCCAGGGCCATGACCGCGGGAACCAGTTCCGCCGCCAGGGCGTCCAGGGGGAGCTTTCCGTTTTCCCGGTGGATGGTTTCGCTGATGTCGTCAACATGGGCGGCCAGATACGAAGCGGCCTTTTTCAGATGGGCGGAACGCTTCCCGTAGGGCAGTACGGCCCAGGCCTTTTGGGCTTCCCGGGCCCGGACAATAATCGAAGCCAGCTCTTCACGCTTCATCCCTTACCTCCGTTTCTTCCCTTAAACTCGTCCATGGCGTGGCTTATGCCGAAAAAGTCCGCCACCGCGTCAAGAAAACCCAGAGGAAACAGGCGGAGCAGGAGGATCGTGCCAGCAAAGGGTGGTATGATAAGACGCTTGCGCTTATTCAGTACGGCTTTGACAATGCGCCGTACCGCGTACCGGGGCTGCATGACCGGCAGCAGCAGGGGAAACCGGGTTTTGACCCCGGCGAACATCCCCGTATCGATAAAGAAGGGACAGATCACCGTGGTTTTAACGGCGCTCTTCATGCGGCGCAGTTCCATCCGCAGGGATTCGTCAAAACCCACCGCGGCAAATTTGGAAGCGCAGTAATCCGCCAGGCCCCGGACGCCGATAAGCCCCGCGGCGGAGGCGACGGTAACGATATGGCCGCTGTTCCGTTCCAGCATGGAAGGAAGAAAAGCCTTGGCGGTCCAGAACAGGGGAAGCACGTTAACCTGTATGGTTTTTTCAATTTTTTCGTCGGGGGTTTCCAGCAGGGTTTTACCCGAAACGACGCCCGCGTTGTTCACCAGAATGTCCACGGGCCCCAGCTTTTTAACAAGCGCCTTTGCCCGGCGGTACACCGCGTCCCTGCCGGATATGTCGCAGCCCATGCCGGTTATGGAAAGGCCCTCCGCCGCGGCTTCCTTTTCCAGGGCCCGTAAGGCCGGGGCGGAAATATCCCACACCGCCACCCGGCCGCCCCGCCGGGCAAAGTCCAGGGCCATAAGCCGGCCTATGCCCGAGGCCCCGCCGGTCACCAGTACCAGTTTGCCGCTTATATCCTTCATCAAAAAACCCCCTTTACGTCAAAATGTCAAAACCCGGCGCCTTATAAAAGGCCTTTACAAAAGGCTTTCTATTCCCGCCTTTAAACAGGCCGCTTTTAATTTGCCGTCCAGCGTACCCAATGCGGCGTTCTTGCGGACCGCCAGTTCCAGGTACGCCGCCTCCCGGGCGCTCAGGCCGTAGAGCCCCGCCAGGTCAAGAAGCCGCCCGGTATAATCCCCGGAAAAGAAAACTTCGGTACTAAAGTGATACATCGTAAGAAAGCGGTTGATTTCCAGGGCGTCGGCATGCTTGAACCGGCCCCGTTTTAACGCCGTTAAAAGCAGTTCCGTCATTTCGTCCCAGAACTGAACCGGCACCAGCGTTTCTTCATTGGCAAATTTACGGAACTGATCCTTTACCAAAACGGATCTTTCGTGGGGCAAAAAAAGGGCCGCGCAAAAACTGCAGTCCACCACGCAGATCATTTTAGTGTCTGGTAGCTGAAAAGCCGTTCCACGATTTCTTCCCTGGACAGGGTATCCTCTTTTACGGGAACAATCTGGGCAATAGGTTTACCCTGTCGGAGGATAAAGTACTCGTGGCCTTTGACTACCTCTTCTATCATCTCCATAAAATAATTTTTGGCGCTGGCGATGTTGATATTCATTGCCCCAGTATATCGTATAATAAGCGCCCTTGTCATGAATCTTTCAATAAAGTATTATTTTTTTTATGAAAATCTGGATCAAACTGCTCATCGGTTCGGTACTGGGCATAGTGCTGGGCTTTTTGCTGCCCTATGAAAATCAATCCGTACTTTCCGCCATGGCCTGGCTTGAGCAAATGGCCCTGCATATAGGACGTTATACCGCAATTCCCCTGTTGTTTTTTTCGCTGCTTATCGCCGTTTACGAACTGCGGCAGGACCGGGAATTCTGGCCCCTCATCGGCAGGACCTTTCTGGTTATGCTGATAGGGGCGCTTTTTATTATTCCCGCGGGGATCATCGTGACGCTCCTCTTTCCCCCGGCCCGGATCCCCATCCTTATCGAAGAACAGTTTGAAGCCGTATCCCTCCACATTCCCGATATGGTACTCAACCTTTTTCCATCCAACCTTTTTTCCGCCCTCTTAAACGATCTGTACCTGCTGCCGGCCTGGTTCCTTGCCTTTTTCATTGCCATGGGTCTGGGACTGGACCGGAACTATTCCAAACCGGTCCTTGCCCTGGGCGATTCCCTTTCCAGAATTTTTTATCATATCGCGTCCTTTTTTTCCGAAATCCTGGCGCTGATGATCATCGTTCTGGCGGCGTACTGGGCAGTCCGTTACCACGCGGCCCTGCGGGCCGATGTCTTCAGGGACCTGATCCTGCTTCTGGGGATCTTCGGCGTCATCCTGGGCTTCGGAATATTCCCCCTCTTTCTGTTTATCCTGCAGCCAAAAAACAATCCCTGGGTTACCCTCTACGGCCTTTTGGGGCCCGCCTTCGCCGGCTTCTTTTCCGGGGACATCAACTTTACCCTGCCGGTGATGTACCGCCACGTAAAGGAGAACCTTGGGGTCCGGCGAAGATCCAATGCCGTCACGGTAAGCCTTTTTGCCATATTCGGCAGGGCGGGCAGCGCCATGGTAGCGGCGGTGTCCTTTATCGTGATCATCAAATCCTATTCAAGCCTGGGAATTTCCATGCCGGATGTCTGTATCATAGGCCTGCGGGCTTTCCTGATATCCTTTCTTCTGGCGGGACATCCCGGCAGCGGAGCCTTTACCGCCCTGGCGGTCCTGGGAATGAGCTACGGCAGGGGCTTTGAAGCGGGCTACCTTATCCTGAAACCCCTGGCCTTTTACCTGGTGGCGGTAGGCGCTTTTCTGGATGTCATGTTCTGTTCCTTTGCCTCCTATGTGGCGGGCAAATGGAGCGGTTTCCAGGAAGACAAAGACATACGCCACTTTATTTAGCCCCGGTATACGGTTTTAGCCGCCGGAACAGCGGCCGGTTTTGCCGGCCGCTGTTCCGGCCCGCCAATCAGGGAACGCCGGAGGGGGCTTTTTCCGCCCTGAAGGTGACCCGCCTGTTCCGGGCGGCGTTGTCCGGCAGGGCTTCCAGCCCCCCCTCGCCCAGGGAAACCAGCCGTTCGCCTTCAATCCCAAGCTCAATAAGTTTGCCCCGGACATAGTCCGCCCGCCGGCGGGACAGGGGCTGCAATATACCGCTTTCTTCCGCGTTGGTCCGGGTTACGGGATTTGCCCGCCCGACAATATACAGGGTATAGCCCGGATTGTCCTTCAGGAAGCGGACAAGCCTGTCCAGCACATAGAAGTTGTGGTCCCTAAGGGCCTGGTATTCCGGCCCCCGGGAATCAAAGTCCGCCTGGTTGGGGGGAAAGATCACTTCCATGTTTGTAATCCCCGCCAGGAATTCCGGATCCTTTTCTTCCGGCGGAGCATGGGCAGACCGCGGTTTTTTCAGGTCAAAACGGTAACCGATAACCAGTCCGAACCCGAAGCCCGTAGGCCAGCCAAAACGGACGTACTGCTCGGTGTAGAATTTTTTTATGGGGAACCGGATCCCCAGGCTGCCGTCGGCCAGGACCGATGAAACACGCCTGTCCCCCTCAAAAAGGGTAATAAGCCCCGCCCCCGCCTGGACAAACAGGGGAAAGGGCAGGGTCTTTAAAAAATAATACCGGGCAAAGCCCAGGGCTTCAAAACTTGACACATCGTAAAAATCGCTGCCGTAGTCAAGTTTTATTCCCGCGGCCAGGGCGCCGGTAATGCCGTAGTCCCCGGTAAGCCCCCCCGCCAGACCGTAGCCGTGGCGGGTGTTGGCGTTGGCCTCTACCAGAAGCCCCGCGGAAACGGTCTTTTGTTCCTGGCCGAAGGCAAAAGAAACAAGGCCCAGCGCCAAGAGGGGGATAAGGGATTTTCCGCCGAACCGAACCATGCCTGCCTGCCTAGGGGTGCAGTTTTCCGTCTGCACCGATGGTGTGTGAAGGCGCTGTAAAATGCGCGCTGTTAAAGGAACCGGTTAACACCTGACAGCTGGAAAATGTATAATCGTCCATGGTGATCTCCACCGGTCCCGGCGAATGACCCGGAACAAAGCCCGTTATGTCTATCAACACAGGATTAAACACATCTAGCGGATGGTAATGCAGATTCACGTCATTATTAACAATCCGGGCCGTTCCACCCATTTTAAAGACCGGCGGATAAAGTGCCCTTATGTGGTCTATTACTATACCATGACCGTAAGGACGTCCAATACTCCTGTTATCGCTGATTCTCCCACCTCGCATGATAAATGTCGTTTTATTTGATGTGGAGTTGTTCGCGATAAAAATACCCCCGCCGTACCCCAGATACTGGGAAAACAAACCATCTATTCCCCTGGCTCTGTTACCGGTAATTTCACCGCCATCCATGGTAAGTATAACATTTCCAGAGCGATCCAGGGCAATACCTCCACCGCTAAGGGCGGCGTCATTCCCTGTTATTACTCCCGACTCTATAGTATGGCTCGAAGTACCTGACGATAATGTAACACCCCCCAGATATACGGCCCCGCCATTACCCTCGGTCCTGTTGTTTTTGATAACGCCGCCGGTCATGCGGAAAAGGCCGCCCGATGTTTGTATGGCACCACCATCGCCGGATGTTTTATCATTATTTTGAAGCACCACCCCGCTTTTCAACCTGAACTGACCCGGACTGTCAAGGATACCATGCACATAAACCAGCGCCGATGATGAAGTAAAGCCGCTATTTGACCAGCCTATATTGGGATCTCCGGACCATACCGCGCCGCCGTCTATAATAAGATTTGAATTACCCGGTGTCTCCAATTCAAGAATGCTCCCATAGACAACATAAAATACCGGGGCGGTAGCGGATCCGGCATTTCGTCGTATGACATAGGCAGCACCCGGCGGAACAGTCAAACGCGTATAATGTCCGGTTCCAACAAGTATCTGCTCAGCAGCCGCAAGATCAACATTGGCAAGAAGGGTCACCTCATCCAGAACCTCGGGAAAGAAGGTACCGGTTGACGCAGTAAAAGCGGTCTGGAGGGCGGCGGCATCGGAAAGGCCCGCCGCGTCGGGGTAGTAGGTAAAGACACCCCCCACGGTCCGGCGGGCTACCACAGGAAACAGTAATCCGCTGTTGTCCACCCGCCAGTGGCGGCTGCTCTGCCAGCCCGGGGGCGGAGCTTCGGGGGTTACGTCAAATTTTTCGTTATTGCCATCAATGTCACCGGCGATGGTTTCGCCCAGTACCTGTACGGCGACGGTATAGTTTTCCGGGGTAATCCGGGCCGCGGGATTGGAACCGAGGAGCCCGGTTACCGTAATCATCGCGCCGTTTTCAAGGTAGACATCGGTATCCGCCACCCGGGCAGTACCGGACATGGTAAATACGCCCCCCACCTCGATATACACCCCCCGGGCGTCCGCGGCGATACCCCTGCCCCGGATGGTTATACCGTCGTCTATGGCTAGGGAAGCCCCGTTTCTAAGGGTAAAGAGATCCGTACCGGCCTGCCAGCGCTGTATGGTTACCGACGAAGTTTCCGCCGGATAGGGCATCAGCCGTATGTGCTTGCCGGAAACAAGCTCGATACCGGCGGCTCCCATGGCCAGGGGCCGGGCTATATCCCGGCGGATATAAATATCTTCGGGACTGACGGCGGAAATTCCGGCCGCGTCGTCTACCGCGGCCTGGAGGGAATAATACCAGACATACTCCCCCGCTAACGCATCCCAAAGGGCGGCCACCGGGGAGCTGTCTTCTTTTTCACCGCCGGGAACGGCTTCCCCGTCTTCCCGCAGCAGGTACTCCACCATGGGGTTGGTACAGGCCGCCGCCAGCAGTACAAACAATCCGGCAAGCAGCGCCGGTACCGGTTTACGCACCCTGTCTTACCAGACCCAGTTTATACCCAGATAGGGCGAAAAAGCGGCGTAGTCGCCGATACCGGTAACGTCACATCCCATGCGGAAGGTAAATTTGGTAAAGCGGTACCGGAGTTCAGGATTTACGGAAAAGGTTTTAAAGGTTCCCTGGGCGGCAAGATCCAGAACAGCGGAAAAATCAAGCCAGGTATAGCTTAGGATCAATTCCGTTTCCTTATATTCAAAGGAGGGTACAAACACAAGTTTGGAACCAAGGTCCGCCTTAATGCCGATGCCGTAGCCGTCGGTATAACCCAGGGTAAAATTTATGCCGAATCCCAGATCTTCGCTGTACCGGTTGAGATAATACAGGGGAAACCCCAGCGCGGCCCGCAGTTCCCCGATGGAAAAACCGTCGTAGGAATAGGCCGCCCCCGGTTCCAGGATACCGTCCAGTTTGTTCCCCGCCATGGGCGCGGTGGGGGGATTCTCGGGAAATTCCGGCGCAATATAAAAATGATTTTCATGGTGCAAAAACACCCGCAGCAGGCCGGGAAAATTAACCTTCGTATCAAAGAGATGGGACACGGGATAGTCAAAATCCTGCTCCGCCAAAAGGGTAAACCAGGGTTTCCGGGCCGCCTCTTCCGCGCTCCGGCCCCAGAGTCCCGGCCGGGGATCCGGCGCTCCCAGATCCGCGGTAAATTCAAAATTCAGAATACCGGTTACCTCCGCGATAGTCTTACCGTAGGCAATGCGGGGTTTAAGGTAAAAGGAACGGATGCTGTACCCCTCTCCCTGGGTATACCGCCCCGGGTACCAGATTTCCAGGGGATATTCATGACTTCCCGCTTCAAGATCCAGGGTAAGCCCCTCCATCCATTCCTTCCAGGTTTTGGGAAGTGAATCTTTCCACGCGCCGGAAGAATCCGCCGTTTCGGGGGCCGGAAGCTCCGGGGACGCTTCCTGGGCAAAAAGGGAAAGACCAGCGCACAGTAAAAAAGCTGTTAATAGTTTTTTCAGGTTTTCCATCTATTGGTCTCCTTAGGGCAGGAAGCTGTGCCCAAAGCTAAGGCCAAAGGCAAAACGGAAGGGGCGGCCGTACCTGACGACCGCTTCCAGAAACCAGCCTTTCCAGTGGGCCCTGACCCCCCCGGCGGTTTCCCCCAGAACATCGGTATACTCGTAGTCCTGTTCACTGTCGATGCTTATCCCGATACCGGCCTGGATAAACGGACGGATCCAGCCGAAGTCGTAGACATAAAAACGGCCGTACACCACCCCTTCCATCACCGATACCAGGGAATGTTCCGGCTCCCTAGAACCGAAGGTCAGGCCCCCCCGGACGCCGAATCCGAAATACCGGGACAGCTCGTAATCGGCAATGACCACCAGCTCGGGCAAAAAACGCTCCCGGTCGTTCTGGGTGTATTCAATCCCCGCGGCCACCGAAAAGGGCTTGTGGATCTGGGGGGTAAAAAGTACTTCCACAAAGGTATTCCAGAACCGCTTGAAAAAATTCTCCTTCTCCTGGGTCCATGCCGAGGCGGCAAGGACGCACAATAACATACACAGTACAAAACGTTTCAACTGTTCCTCCGGTTATGGTTCATAGGCCCCTATGGCCAGCTTTCCCGCCTGGGGCCGTGATTTCCCCGCCGCCGGGCCGCCGGGCCGAAAATCCCCCTTGTTAAAGCTGTTGTCTTTGGTCAAAAAGTAATCACCGATATTGGGAAATCCCAGATACCCCCCTGTATATACCGGAATGGCCATCAGGTTATTCAGGGAACTTCGTAAACCGGACAAATTACCATAACCCCCCAGGTTCCAGTAGATCTGATCCAACACGTTGCCGGAACTTTGGGGATACAGGGAAAGATCGGCAGCGTTAACCAAAGAACTGCCAGGACGATAATCGGAGGTAAAACCCGGACTGGTCGTGTCCGACAGATTGTGATTCGTCTCCCAATCTTTATACGCATCGATGGCATCCATCCCCGACAACAACGAATACTTGTACCATTCCCGGCTACTGCGAAAAATATTGGTATCCGCATCAAAACCTGTAAACCCGGTATAGTCCCACTGGCTGGCAGCACCGGGATTGTTATACGCTACGGTATTATGAAAACGGACGTACACGGGGAATTCTCCGAGATAGCCGCTGTGGCCGTTCCACTTCCTGGAATAAACGCCGGCCCCCGTATTACCCGCGATGGTTGTGTTGGCCAGGGTAAGGTTGATCCCTTTGCCGCCGTAAAAATAGTACCGGTTATAAATACCCGCACCCTGATTGCCGGTAATACGGACATTGGTAAGGAGGACATTCACGGAACCGGTGGTCTTGCCGCTTACCGCGTAGCCTTCATAATCGTTCAGGATACCCCCGCCAAAACCGCTGGCAGCCCCCGTGTTTCCGTCCAGGGTCACGTTCACCAGAACCGCGGAAACGTCCCCCCCTTCCCTGGCATAATTGACCATGCCGCTGCCGGAACCTGCGTTATTACTGGTAATGCACACGTTAGCCAGGACCATGGTCCCGCCGTTATATACGCCCCCGCCGGAACCCGCGCTGTTCCCCGTGACGGTACTGTTTGACATCCGGACCGTACCCCCCTCCGCGTTATAGAATCCCCCACCCGAGGCGCCCCCGGTGGGCCTGTTGTTGGACAGGGTTACATTGGTCATGGTAGCAAAGCCGCTGTTATACATGCCGATGCCGCTGCCGCCGATAGACACATTGTTATTTACCGTGAGGTTCCTAAAACTCGCGGTACTGGCATTATAGATTCCCGACCCGCTGCCGGAAGTCCAGTTATTTTCAACGACCACCCCTGTAAAAGACGCTGTATCTCCCCCGGAAGACACCGTTCCGCCGGATGTAAAAATTCCCCCCCCCTCCCTGGCGGAATTGGAAATAAACGTCGTATCAACCAAGACAGGCCTGCTGTTCCCCCCCCTGTTAAAGAATCCCCCCCCTTGGTCGGAAGATTTATTGTCCTGAAAAAGGCTCTTTCGAATTTCGGGAGTACAGTTATTGCTCAGAGCTACCACATACATACCCCCGCCGCTTTGCAGGGCGGTATTGCTGAAAAATTCCACCTCCTCCAGGATGGGATGAATATCCGTACCATTGGAAACAATATATATCCCCGCCCCCATGGTGGATTTGTTATTTCGGATAATCACATTTTTCAGCCGCAGTTCGCTGTTGACGTTGTAAATGCCCCCGCCGTGCTGCCGGGAAACTGTTTTGGCAGCACGACCGTTCCCTTGTACGGTGATGGATGTGGGAGATTCGGGCCCTATGGCCCCGGCGACGGTAAGGGTATCCAAAGTCGGAGCGGCGGCGTCTACCGCCAGCACCACATGGTGGGCCCGCTGGCCGTCGGAAAATTCTCCGGAAAGGATCGTTTTCTTCGCCACATCGGAGTGACTTGTTTCGACTCCGGTAAACCGGTCATCCAGGCTGTCGTGGGTTTCTTCAAAACCGCCGTAAATTCTTAAGTCCTGCTGCAGGACAAAGGCTATGTCTTTTTTGTCCATAATACCGCCCAGGGTATAGGTACCTTTTCCCCCGGCGTTGTACTGAGAAGGAGAAGCATTATCCGAGGGGAAGGGGTTATGGGGAGAACCCCCGGTACCGGGATATACTGTCCAGACATCCGGGTCCGGCGGGGTGTAGGTACCCTTGTGGACCCAGATTTCCGTAAAGTTATTCCCCGTCCAGCTGTTAATCACCGCCTGGAGGTCGTTACTGGCGGTTCCCCAGCTTTTGCCGGTCCTGCCGTCCCCGGAACCGTAACCGCCGCCCCGGCGGGCTTCCGCGGCCACATAGGCGATATTATCCAGGGATGTGACGGTTGGCCGGTACCGTACCTCGAACTGGACGTTTTCATCGGGCATATAAAACTGGTATTCCCGGTGTTTCCAGTCCGTGGGACTCGATATCAACTTTACCCCGGTGCTCCCCATGGTCAGAGTGGATGCCGCGCAGATAACCCCGCCGTCGGTCCCGCCGGGGACGGCATAGGCGTTGACCGACCAGTCCACATAGTAGCCCAGATTGGCATCCACGGTAAGCCGGACCAGTTCTCCTGGCAGGACGTACCGGGCGGTCATCCCCGCGTTCTCCGTCCCCGGCGCGAAGACCGCCTTGACCCGGCCGTCGCTTGCCTCGTCCAGGGGCAGGACAATCTCGTTGGTGTTTTTGCTTAACAGGTTAAGGGTATATTCATTGGCGGTAAAAGCCAGGGGGTCTTCAATATGAACGCTTACCGCCGTATTGCGGCCCTTCAGTTCCACATTGACATAGGGATGGGAACTAAAAGATGTATTGTTCTGGTCCCTCCACTCGGTGTAGGCAGGCGGAGCTTTTGTAAAAACAACCGTCTGGGAACCGGCGGTGACGGTAATAACCCTGGCAGTGGTACCGAAAGCGGTACCGCCGTCATTATCCAGGGTTACCCTGGCGTGGGTTCTGCCGGCGTTCACCGGAACCGTATAGGTAACCACATGGGGATTAAATTTGCTGGTAACCCCGTCGTCCTTAAGGAATACATTGCCGTCTCCGGGGTGCGGTATGTTCGGAACCGCGTAGGGCTCCACGGTAATACCGTGGAGCACGGCGCTTTCAAGCTGGCGGCGGATCATAATCCGGTAGGTCTTGGGAATATAGCCGCCGCCGGTGTCCTTCGAGATAATAACCACTTCCATGCTGACGAATTTAAGTCCCGGCCCGGGAGGAACAAACCCGCTCTCGGTAACGTCAAAGTAAAAATTTTCAAGACCGGTCCCGCCCGGGGCGAGGAAGCTGCGGGAGGTAAAGGTCGGGGCCTGTTCAAAGGGAAGCGGATCCGCCATCCCCTGGGCGGGATGCTCCTTAAAGGTTCCGTCAGCATTATCCACATACCAGCGCTTCCCGTTCTGATCGTAGTACCAGGGGATATACGTGTACTCTGGAGACGGAACCCGGTAATCCGGCTTGGGCTTTATCTGGACGGCCTTGGCGCTTTCCGGCAGGACTGCGTCGTAGCTTATCCCGGTCCGGGAAAAATTCCCCACCAGCCTGTTTTTGGCCGTATCCACATCAGAGGGAGATACATTGGCTTTGGGATTGTCCACCGAAGACGGAAGGAGAACCGTCCCGTTCACGGCAAATATTTCCAGCCCTTCCAGATAGGCAGAACCCGGCTCCCGCTGAATTTCGATGGTATAGCGTTTCTGCGACAGGGTGTCGGAGGAGGTGATAACTTCGATAACGGCAAACTTGCCGGGCCCCTTGGGATTTTCATCGATCACAAAGTCCGCTATTTCCGCGCCGAACCACGCTTTGCCGTCCTGGCCCCCCGCGTAAACCTCTACATGGCCCCAGTTAATCACCGGGGGATCGTACCAGGAAGGAAGGGGCCCCTGGTGATAGGCCCCGGCGATTCCGGTCCGCAGGTATCCGGGAGCGGGAGTTTTACCGTCCGCCCCCAGCACGTTCCCCAGGTGATCCTTAAAGGTATAGGTAACGGTTTTAACCTTGCTGCTTTCCACCGCGTGAAAAGAGCGGAGCATCAGGGCTATGTTGTTAGTAAACGCGGGAACCGTGATAACGTATTTTTCCCGCTGGGGAACAAAATCAAGAATATAATTGTCCCGCTCGTATTTTTCAAAATTTTCCGGGTCGATATATGCGTCGGACGGATCGTTGATACCGCTTACATAGAGTTCCAGGCCCATCAGAACCGCTTCGGGCAGGCCCCGGAGGACCCGCACCGTATAGACGGTACTCTCCCGGTGCTCCTTATGCACCGTTATGGTAAAGACCGTTTCCTGTTCCCCCGCAAAGCCTTTGGTTCCCGCGCCGCTTACTCCCGCCCCTTCTTCGGGAATCCCGGTGACGGTAACGCTTTCCGTGGTATAGGGAACCGTGACGGTATAGCTGGTCCGGGTATTCTGAAATACCTGGTTTAAAGGATGGGAAGGATCGTCGTCTCCCAGCTGATCCGAGCGGACCTCCAGGCCCGTGAGGTATACGGGCCGGTTAAGGTCGTGGATTATATAGGGGTTCTTGCAGGCGGCCAGGGAAAAAACGCCCAGAACCGGAAGCAGCGCCGCCGCCTGAAACAGCGTTTTCCAAAACACCACTTCCCGGAGAAATCCGCGAAAAGTCATAGGACCTCCCGCGCATGTGTGTGTGTGTGGGGGGGGGGGGGGTAGTTCAGGCAGAATTATCACCGTTCCGTTCCTCATTGTTCGTAGGCTCCCACGTCAATCTCGCCCCCCACTTTCCGGTTCTGGGGCAGGTTAATTGATGTCGATACACGCGGATCTCCCGCATTAAACCCATTGTCCTTTTGAAGGAAAACCGTTATATCCACCGGGGCGGAAAGGTTCCCCGTCCCCTCCGGACCGTTCCAGACAAAGAGGTTGTTCTCAAAGAGGGATCTCAAAAAGTTCCGCAAATCAGTCGTAGGATTACCACCCCAGGCGTCATCACAGCGTTTAAAGCACTGGTTAAGTAAAGCCGTAATGGCCGCCGTTTCGGAACCGTAATCGGGATAGGCGGCGCCGCTTCCCTTGTCCTTTAAGTCGGCGCCGGGGCGGTAGTTGCCCGTAAATACAGCCCCGGTGGAGGGCAGCAAATCGTCCCAGCCGATAGGACCGGCAAGATCTGCCAGCGGCGCTTTGTCCACGCCCCCTACCAGGCTCTTGAGCCAGCTGACGTTCCCCGGCAGGTACACGCTCCTGCTGCCGCCGCCGTCAATGTCGTTTATCCGCAGCTCATGGGTATTGGGGCCAAAGCTTCCGCCTGCGCTGGCGGTAAAGGTTATTTGCCACATCTTCCGAATAGTGGTGTTGATCCAAACCGTACCGTTATAACGCCAGAGGGTTTGCGTATCCCGGTTAAAGGCCCAGTCCCTGTTTTGGAGATCCGACAGAGTATTCAGGGCCGACAGATCATCCACTTCGCCCCGGTCCCTGGCGTTTGACGGTATAGGGGGCACAACTTTTTCGGAACTTTTGGCGGTGACTACATTAACCGAGGATCCCGCCGTCCCGTCGGAAATTCTGAAGAGCTTAAACACCTTGCCTACCGTAAGATCGCCCAGGTTCGGGCTGTCGTTCATATACAGAATCCGGCCGGGTCCGGCGCTAAACCCGCCCTGAAGTCCGGCGGAACCTATGGGCCGGTACACGGTTTTAACAATGTAGTCCGAAGCCGTATAGGTTACGGAACCTCCGTTTAGGTGGGGTCCCCCGCTTGCGTTCACCGCAAACGACGGGGATACCCCGGTAACGGTATATACCGCGGAATTCTTCCAGGACGCCGTATCCGGGGGCGGCGCGGTTGGGCTTCCCTGGACAACGCGGAAGGTGTCGCCCAGGGCAAACAGGGCCGCTTTGTCCGGCGTCATGTTCAGCGTCTGGTTCCCCGCGGAAAGCGTAACGTTACCGCCGAATCTGCCGATAATCCGTCTGCTGTTGGTTCCCGTATTGACGGTATTTCCGAAGAGCACACTGTTCCGCATCCGCAGATCCAGCATGTCATATTTGGACTGCTCGGGAACCGCGATATTCGCGCTGGAACTTGTAAGCCCCGTACCCGCCGGGCCGGTAACGGTAACGTTATTGGCGGTAACGTAGATGCCGTTCTTGCCGTCAAACGCTTCAGGAACGGCGCCGTTGGTGATACTTATTCCCGTACCGCCTCCCCGGATAAACACGCTGTTCAAAAGCAAATTGGCCGCGCCATGGTGGAAATCATAGGAGGACCTATAGGACGCGCTGATGCCGGTACCGTTATTAATAAAACTGGCGTTGGTAACGATGCAGCCCCCAAGGGCAGTACCGCCCGGTTCCTTTTCCCCCTGGGAAACGCTAAAGACAAGACCCGTGCCGGTATTATTTTCAAAGACCACGTTGGTCAGGACCGAAGGGCCGGAAGCCGAAACCCCCGTGCCGTTGTCTTTAATCAGGGAATTGACCAGAGCCAGGCGGCTGCTGTTGCTTATGCCCCCGCCGCTGTTCCGAACCGTCAGATTCGTTCCCGTCAGGGTACCGCCGTTATTATCAATACCCCAGTTATTGTTTTCCGTTCCCGAATCGTTCAGCCCCCCGTTGTTGTTGTTCACCGTTACGTTGACCAGGTAGAGGTTCCCCGACTGGCCTATGGCCCCTCCCGCGCCGTAGGCGGTATTGTGGTGGAACGTACTTTGATAAACCCAGGTTTCCGCTGCGTTGTAGAGGCCCCCGCCGGAGGTGGCGGTATTGTACCGGAACTCGGCCCGCCGGAGCAAAACCTTGCTGCCCCCCGCGGCATAGAGCCCCGCTCCGTTGCCGCCGACGGTCGCGTTATTTTCAAAGAGGCAGTCCAGGACGCCCGGCAGGCCGCCGGCGGCGTAAAGACCCCCGCCGTCCCCCGTGACATCGTTAAAGCCGGTGACGTCGTTGTTGTTAAAGGTTACGCTCTGTAAAACAGGATAGCTGGTTCCCTCGGTGTACATGCCGCCGCCCTTGACCGCGGTATTGTCGGAGAAAACCACGTTCCGCAGATAGGGGCTGGCGTCCGTGTTGTAGAGCCCCGCGCCGTTATTATTGTCCACCTGTTTGCCCCGGATGGTTAAGGGCCCGCCCTCTTTGGTACGCAGGCCGTCCCGGATGGTCAGGGTGTCCAGCAGGGTAACGCCGGCTCCGCCAAAAATACCCGCGCCGTCTTCCGCCGGTTTAAAGTTATAGGCCGTGGAAGTTCGCAGTTCCGGAGAACCGGCCAGGACGTTTCCGCCGGATGGGATAATACCGGCGGCCACCACCACGTGGCGGACATGGCCGCCGTTCCGCAGGGTCCCGCTTAAAATAGTCCTCAGGGCCGCGGCCTTGTCGCTGTTCCGCGATGCCCGGGCGGCCTGTACTAAAGCGGGGTTAATGTTACCTTCGGTTCCCTTAAAGCCGCCGTAGATCCGCAGGCCGGGTTTTAACACAAAGGACCGGTTTAAGTCAGAGCCGCGCTCGGTAATATCCTCCGACCACCAGCTGTCCGTAGTGGAAGCTCCCGAAGGCGGATCAAGCCGGTAGGTTCCTTCCATAACCCAGATTTCATCAAAGGAACCGGAACCGAAGGTAAATTTATTGATAACCCCCTGAAGGTTACTGGTGGCATAGGCCCAGGCGGTACCGGTCAGGGTGTCTATACTATTCCCCTCATTCTGGCCGTAGTACCCGGTGCGGCCGGCCTTCCCTTCCGGGGCCACATAGGCGACCCTGTCTATTTTACCGGTAACGTATTTATAGGTTGCCACCAGCTTAACCGCCTCGTTGGGCATGGGAAAGCTTCCCTCCCAGACGCCGGGGCTGAAAGGAGGGGCCGTCGCGCCCGGCAGCGCGTTAAAGGGTTCCAGCGTACGGGGAGTAACCGTTTCTTTGATAAACCAAAGCTTATCAAGCTGCCATCCCAGTTTCGGCGTTATCCTTACCGTTACCGTAGAGCCGGGCATGGCGTTATTCACCACCCTGCTTCCCACAATGGTCTGGAACGTTCCCCGGTCACTGTTGTTAAGCCTGATCTGGTTATTGACGGGATCCGGTTCGTTAATGGCAGGATTGCCGGTAATCGAATCGCCGTTTGAAGGCGGAGCGCGCGTGTCGGTCCAGGTTTCCAGCACCTGGGCCCCGGCCCGGATAATGGTAAAGGCATAGACCCGGTCCCGCATATCCGGTTCCTTGGTGGTAATGGTAACCCCCAGCCCGCCGTTAAAATCGGTCTCCTGTTTTGCCGGGGGCCAGGCGGGATCATCCCCTACATTGTAGGTCACGCTTCCCCGCTTGGCCGGATTGGGATCCGCCGCCGCGCTGGGTACGCCGGTAAAACGCAGTCTGGTTACCTGGGTTCCCTCCACCTCCAGGGTAAAGTTGTTTACCGTTTCCAGGTCCAGGTCCGCAGATGACGGCGGAACCGGATCTTTCAGGGAAGAATAGGGGGTACTCGTCACCTGGGGCTTCCACACGCCGGATAGGCTTTTGTCGTACACAAACAGTTCTACCCAGCGGTTCGCCGCGGGCAGGGCGGGGACATAGCCTTCTATAATAATATTGACCAGCTTTGTAGGGGCCTCGGACCGGCGGACGTTCACCCAGTAGGTGATCTTTCCCCACTCGTTCCCCGCGTTAAAGCTGGGGTGGGGAGTGGCCGGCGGCCACTGGACGGTAATCCTCACGGCCCGTACCTTTTCGGGGAAGGGGAAAGTTGCCGCCCCCCCTGTTTGGGTAGCCAGGGGAACGGAGGTGTTTTCCATGGAGGAAAAAAGCTCGTATTTAACCTCCGCCCCTCCATCCCGGGGTTCAGCGCTGACGGTAAAATTCACCGCGCCGCGGTCAAGTTCCGCCTCATAACCCGTGTTGGCCGGAAAGAAACTTCCGATCCGCCGTTCCGTCGCCGGAGCAACGTCGTCCTTCACCGACAGGTTATTCAGGTAGGCGTAGGTTTTTTCCCAGACAAGCTTAAGCTTATAATCCTGGGGATAGTACAGGTTCCCGGTTCCCGGATCCTTCATGATCGTATGGAGGATCACGTAGGAAACCCCCTGGCCCGTCACGGCGTCGGGAACGGGGGGATCCACATACAGATACCGGGACTTCTGCGGATCCTGGTAATAATGTTCGCCGCCATAATCCCCCTGCCGGCAGCCGGTATAATCAATATCCTGGGGTACGGTTGAGTTTTCCCACTTCAGGTCCGCGGCGGTTTCGGGATAGTAATCGGGATTTCCGGGATAAACGGTATACCGTACCAGAATATCCTGGGTTTTTACCGGTTCCAGGATCACCTTCCGGGAATAGTAGGGAATGGTTATGGTATATTCCGTTCCCGCCGGATCAAAATACAGCAGATAGTTATTGGGATCGGGCTTCCACCCCGGATCGGCGGGATCTTCGGGACGGTAAACAGGATTGGAAACGCCGGGCGAGGTTTCTTTGGGGATGGTGTAATCCGCGACGGTCACGGACAGGCCGCTCAACCTGGCGGGATCGGGACGGCGCATCACCAGCACCTTATACACGCCGTCCAGCCGGTGGTCTTTATACACCCGGAAGACCACCTCTAACCGGGTCACCGCCGGGGGAAAAGGATAGCCGCCGTTTGCCGGGTAGACCGTCACGGGCCCGCCGTCCGGAAGGATATAGCTGCATTCCCCGAATTCCACCGACGCCCCCTCTTCCGGGTGCCCGATGGGATAAATGAATTCCGCCTTTTCATGGACATAGGCGGCATAGTCCGTTACGGCGGAAGCGAAAACCGGCTTTAAGGGGTACGCCGGAGTATCGGCCAAATCTTTGTCGGTCCGGAATTCTATGGCGGTAAGCACCACCGGCCGGGCCAGGTTGTGGATCATATAGGGATTTTTACAGGCGCTGAACGCGGCGCCCAGGAAGACCGCCGCGCAGCAGAGACCGGCCGTCAAAGCTGCCGGATAAATCTTTCCGTTTTTTCCGGAAAACTTTATATCAGAAAAACGCTTGCGCACACCTTACCCCGCAAGAATCATTATTTGAGATATCATATATAACACTATCGTCAAATCTAAAAAAAAACTAGGTTTTTCTTGCTATAATATTTTTTATTGTTCTATGCCGGAAGCGCCGGTACTCTGCAAGATATTTATTTTCCCAAAGAGAGTTTTTATCAAAGGCCTTTCAGAGTTTTGGCAGAGTCACCTGTTTCCGCTTTTTTTAAAGGCGAGTCCCTGATCTTTGTCCCCGGCTTTATCCACGGAAACCGTATCCCCCTCCCCGATCTTTCCGGCGATGATCGCCTTGGCCAGGGGGTTTTCCAGTTCCGCCTGGATAGTCCGCTTGAGGGGCCTGGCCCCAAAGAGGGGATCGTAACCCCGATTTGCCAGGTACGCTTTGGCTCCGGCCGTCAGCCGCAGGGTGATCTTCCGCTCGGCCAGCCGGGCCGCCAGCCGGGTCAGCTGGATCTCCACAATTTTGCCGATCTCTTCCTTACCCAGCCGGTTAAAAATCACCGTCTCGTCAATCCGGTTAAGGAACTCCGGGCGGAAACTCTGCTTTAGCAGTTCCAGCAGGGCGGCCCTTAGCTCTTCCTGTCTTTTTGCACCCAGGATCAAATCGGAACCAAGATTGCTGGTCATGATGATGATCACGTTCTTAAAGTCCACCACCCTTCCCTGCCCGTCGGTCAGCCGGCCGTCGTCAAGAATTTGCAGGAACACGTTAAACACTTCCGCATGGGCCTTTTCGATTTCATCGAAAAGGATCACGCCGTAGGGCCGGCGGCGGACCGCTTCGGTCAGCTGGCCCCCCTGCTCGTAGCCCACATAGCCCGGGGGCGCGCCGATAAGCCGGCTTACCGAGTGTTTCTCCCCGTACTCGCTCATGTCGATCCGGGTCAGGGCCTTTTCGTCGTTAAACAAAAAGTCCGCCAGGGTTTTTGCCAGCTCCGTCTTGCCCACGCCGGTGGGGCCCAGAAAGAGGAAGCTTCCCAGAGGCCTGGCGGCGTCGGAAAGCCCCGCCTTGTTCCGCCGGATCGCGTCCGCCACCGCCGCCACCGCGGGGCTCTGGCCCACCACCCGCTGTTCCAGAACTTTTTCAAGCTCCAGGTACTTTTGCAGTTCCCCCGTCAGCATCTTCGACACGGGGATTCCCGTCCAGACGCTTACCACCTGGGCGATGTCTTCCTCGCTCACCTCTTCCCGGAGCAGCGGCATCTTCAGGGATTTCCCGGACGGAACGGCGCTTCCCGGCGCTTCCCCTTCGGAAGCGTCCCGGGCGGAGCGTTTTTTCTCCATCTGGTCCGTCAGGAGTTTAAGCTTTTTCCGGGCTTCGGGAATTTTGCCGTGTTTAACCTCCGCGGCTTTGGACAGGTTCCCCTCCCGTTCCCAGCGGGTTTCCTCTATCCTAAGTTCCTCTATTTGCTGCTTGATCTCCCGGATGCTCTGGATGTCTTTCTTTTCACCCTCCCAGCGGGCTTTCATCGCGTCCCGTTCCGCGGTGATGTCGGCGATTTCCTTTTCCAGTTTCACCAGTCTGTCCCTGGACGCGGGGTCCTCTTCCCGGGCCAGGGCCTGCTTTTCTATGGAAAGCTGCAGCAGCTTCCGCTCCAGTTTGTCCAGTTCCGTGGGCCGGGAATCCAGTTCCATTTTAAGGCGGCTTGCCGCTTCGTCCACCAAGTCGATGGCCTTGTCGGGAAGGAAACGGCTGGTGATATACCGGTCCGACAGAGTGGCCGCGGCCACCAGGGCCTCGTCCTTGATCCGCACACCGTGGTGTACCTCGTACCGCTCCTGGAGGCCCCGGAGTATGGCGATGGTGTCCTCCACGCTGGGCTCGGAGGTATAGATCTGCTGAAAGCGCCGTTCCAGCGCGGCGTCCTTTTCGATATGTTTGCGGTATTCGTCCAGGGTCGTGGCTCCGATACAGCGCAGTTCCCCCCGGGCCAGGGCGGGCTTGAGCAGGTTGCTCGCGTCGGTGGCCCCCTCGGCGGCCCCGGCCCCCACCAGGGTATGGAGCTCGTCGATAAAGAGGATGATCTTCCCGTCGGCGGCCTGGACTTCGTGGATCACCGCCTTGAGCCGTTCCTCGAACTCTCCCCGGAACTTTGCCCCCGCCACCAGGGCTCCCAGATCGAGGGCCAGGAGCTTTTTCCCCTTAAGGCCCTCCGGCACGTCCCCGGCAACGATACGCCGGGCCAGGCCCTCGGCGATGGCGGTTTTCCCGACCCCCGGCTCGCCGATCAGCACGGGGTTGTTTTTGGTCCTTCGGGACAGGACCTGCATAACCCGGCGGATCTCCTCGTCCCGGCCGATAACCGGATCAAGCTTTTCCTGCCGGGCCAGAGCGGTCAGGTCCCGGCAGTACTTGTCCAGTACCCGGTACTTTTCTTCCGGATTCTGGTCGGTAACCCGCTGGTTGCCCCGGACCGCCTTGAGCGCTCCCAGGATCGCCTGCTTGTTGACCCCGGCCCGCTTGAGGATATCCCCGGCCTTCCCGTCCGAGACGGCGGCGGCGATCAGGATATGCTCCGCGGAAACATACTCGTCCTTCAGGGCCGCGGCTTCGGCTTCGGCCTTGGCCAGGACTTTTCCGGCGGCGCTTGAAAAATAAAGCTGGGCGGCCTCCCCGTAAACCTTGGGAACCGCCGAAACCAGCAGATCCGTTTCCTGCAAAAGCTGGGCGGGATTGGCCCCAATCCGCTCGATCACGGGCCCGACAATGCCGTCGTCCTGTTCCAGCAGGGCTTTAAGGACATGCTCGGTCTCAACCTGGGCGTGATCGTTTCTCTGGGCTATGGAAGTAGCCTCGTTCAGGGCTTCCTGGGCTTTAATTGTAAATTTTTCATAATCCATACGGCGGAGCTCCAAAGGCGCCGGAAACCCCGGGGGTTTCCGAAATCGCCCGCATCGTCTTGTTATAGTTATATCTGATAATTAAAAAATACAAAAAAAAAGGCTGCTATGCAAGTTTGGCGACCGGTATTCATTGGCAAACACCGTCACCCCGGGAGATATAAGGCATTTATGGCAATTTCTTTTACAGCCCGTGTCCGCCCGCGGCTACTTTCGTCAGCGAACGACCGCCCGGGAATCAGCCGAAAAGCGCCGCCGCTTCCGACAGATCGGCGCAGCGCCGCCACACGGTCTTAAGGACTTCTTCAGAAGGCTCAGCCTGATCTTTGATAAAAACCGAAGGGATTCCCGCGGCGGCCAGGGCTTTAAGGCCCGCGGGGGAATCTTCAAAACCCACACAGTCCGCCGCCTGTTCCCCCAGCCGTTCAAGGGCCAGCAGGAACACGTCCGGCGCGGGCTTGCTGGCCGGGACTTCGTCGCCGCAGGCCAGAAAGCGGAACCGGTCCAGGATGCCGGCCTTTTCCAGCTTCCACCGGGCCCGTTCCCTGTTTGCCGAAGTAGCCACCGCCAGGGGTATTCCCAGCCGCCCAAGATGATCCAGCAGGGTCAGAAGGCCCGGGCGGTGGGGAATCCCCTCCGTTTCCCCCAGCTCGGTAATCCGCCGCCGGGTCCTGTCCCAAATCTCCCGGTAGGGATAATCCCTGCCGTATTCGGCAAGGTACAGCTCTTCCGACGCGTCATCGGTAATCCCGATGGTACTGCGGAGCATTGCTTCAGAAATAGGCTGGGCCATCTCTCCGCAGACCCCGATAAAGGCCCCTATCTCAAGCCGTTCGGTGTCCAGCATCAGGCCGTCCATGTCCAGGATAACTCCCTTCGGCATACAAGGGGTCTGCCGGCCGGTCATGCTACATAAATCTCCAAAACTTTGCGGGCCGCGGGATGCTGGAGCCGTTTAAGGGCCTTCTTTTCAATCTGCCTGATCCGTTCCTTGGTCAGGTTAAAGCGATCGCCGATTTCCTTAAGGGAAAGGGGCGCTTTGTTTCCCAGTCCGTACCGGAACCGGATAACGTCCGCTTCTTTCTTTTCCAGCTTGTTCAGGACCTGTTCAATGTCGTTATGCAGGGCCGCGTCCATGGCCAGGGCTTCCGGCGCCTGGTAATTTGAAGCTTCCACAAAATCCCCCAGGGTGGAAGAATCCCGTTCGTTGTACAGGGGATTTTCCAAGGATATCATATCCCGGGAAATACTTAAGAGATCCTCCACGTGTCCGGGCTCCAGGTCCAGAAGCCGGGCCACTTCCTTAACTTCCGATTTTCCTTCCGGCACGAAGCGCTTTGCCTTTTCAATCTGTACCAGTTCATTGGCCCTGTTCAGGGGCAGCCGGATCATCCTGGACTTTTCACAGATAGCCTTTAAAACAGCCTGCCGGATCCACCAGACGGCGTAGGAAATAAAATGATACCCCTTTTCCACGTCGTAATGCTTGATTGCGTTGAGCAGTCCCAGGTTTCCTTCGCTGATCAGGTCTTCCAGGGCTATTCCCTGTCCCTGATATTTTTTTGCCACGTTTACCACAAAGCGCAGGTTCGCGTTTGCCAATTTCTCCCGGGCGGCTTGGCTTCCCTTTGCCGCTTCCCGGGCGCAGGATTCTTCTTCTTCCCGGGTTAACAGGGGAATCCGGTTGATTTCCTTCAGATACATGGCGAGAACGTTCTCGTCGTTTCCGGTTTTCTTCTTTGTCGCGATCAATTACCTACCTCCAAATGATTTATTCTTGCCAATAGAATAGCAAATTCCATGCCAAGAAGGGGGGATAGGGAAAAAATTCTGTAAGTCTTTATATTATAAGGAATTAGCGGTAAAAGGGAGTTTTTTCCCGGACCGTGCCAGACTTTCCGCCCTTAAAGAACGGGTTCGAAATGACACAGTACGGGAAAAAACGCTTATTGACGGGCCATTATGATACACCCCGGGGTGTTATTCGATAACCGCTACCACATCCTGCATCTTCAGGATCAGGTGTTCCACACCGTCAATTTTAATCTGGGTACCGGCATACTTATCGTACATAACCTTGTCACCGGGTTTTACGGTGATTTTTTCCTTTTCGGTACCCGGTCCCACTTCTACAATGGTACCCTGCTGGGTTTTCTCCTGGGCGGTATCGGGGATAATGATCCCTCCGGCTGTTTTGGCTTCATTCTTTTCAAGCTTCACAATAACCCGGTCTGCCAAGGGTTTAACCTTCATATAGGCCTCCTGATGAATAATAATAAATTTGGATTGATTCTAATTTAATATAAAGAAAGCGGGCTATATCGTCAAGCCTTGGGAGAATTTTTTCGGATTCCCCCGCCTATTCCCTGCCGGCATCCAGGCGGCTCAGTTCCAGCCGGGCTTCAAGGTTTTCAGGATCCAAATCCAGGGCATATTCCAGGGGACGGCGGCTTTCCGGGCCCCTGCCCAGAGAACGGAGGAGCCCGGCGATGCGGACCTGTATCCTGGCGGCGTCCCGTCTTTCCGGGGCAGCTCCCGCGGCGGAAATACCGGAATCTTCCGGGAGAATTCCCCCCGCGGCCAGCAGGCCCGCGGCGGTTTCGCAGCATTCCAGGGCTTCCCGGAAATTGCCCCGCCTTTCCAGTAGCAGCCCCAGGCAGGCCGGAGCCTGCCACAGGGGCTGCCGCCTCCGGTGAAGTCCCCCTTCACCGGGGGACTTCACAATGCTCCGCAGGGTCTTTTCCGCCTCATCAAGATCGCCGGCCCTGAGCTGGGCAAAGGCCCGGTGCAGGCCTGACCAGGGGCCTTCCGCCCGGTTAATGGCCGCATTACGCAGGACCAGGGGAGTTTCATCGTACCGGCGCTGAAAGTCAAAGTACCAGGCGGCCCACTCAAAAAGCCGGGGATCGCCGGAGTGGCGGTTCAGGAGATTCCAGGTTTCCGCCACCGTACGATCCACGGTCCAGCTTTCGCTTTTTCGCCGCAGCAGTTCCAGATCAAAGAGGCCTTCGGCCGGATCGGTCCCTTCCAGGATAACCAAAGCCTGATTCAGGGGAACAAGCCGGGAATACCTGATAACCCCGAAGACCCGTCCCGGCAGGCCTTCCGAATCAGCGGCAAAAAGCCGTTCCAGCCACCGGCCCGCCTCCCCGGCGTCCGGGGCGGTCGCCGCCAGATTGTAGAACGCCCGGACTCTAAGGGAAGCGGCCGCGCCGGCCTCCGAAACGCCGGAGAAACCGTCCGCCGCCCCGGCAGAACCGCCCGGCGCTCCGGCAGCGACCGGGCCGGAAACCACCGCCTGCCATAAAATCCGGGCCTGATCGACAAAATTGCCGAGCCACAGGGCGTCGCCCTGCCGGGCCAGGCCCCGGTCGTCGGTAAATACCGAAAAGAGTTCCGCCGCCCGGAGAAAATTGCCGTGGTCGTAAAAAAATTCCCCGCCGAACAGGGAGGTTTCAGCCAGCAAAGGGGGCGAATCAAAGAGCGCGTTAACCATAGCCGCGGCCTGGCGGCCCCCGCCGGTATTTCCAGCGTCACCGCTTACGGCGCCAACGGCGCCGTCTTCCTCAAGCAGGGTCCTGATACAGGCGTTAACGAGGTACCGCTCCCGTTCCCCGCCGTCTGCAAGGGAACAGAGCAGGGTAAACAGTTCCCGGGGAAGGAAACGGGCGGAAGCGGGATCCCCCATAACCCCCGAAAAAACCGAACAGGCCAGGGAAAGATCCTGCAGCGCCCCGCCGGACATCAGAACCGCCAGTTCCCGCAGTTCCGCGGCCTCTTCTTCCGAAAGCGGCCGTCCCGCGGCATTGAGGACCAGGGCCTCCGCGGCCAGGGCCCCGATTTGGGCGGAATGGGGATAGAGCCGCCGGACCCGTTCCGCGGCCCGGACATACGCTTCAAGGTAGGAGTCCCCGCCGGGAATATCCCGCAGAACAGGAAAGCGGCGGCGCTTTAAGACTGAAAGGACCTGTTCGGTATCCAGGGCTTTTTTTTCCAGGGAATCCAGCAGGCCGTTCCGCTGCCGGAAAGAAAGGCCGGGATCCTCCAGCAGAGCTTCATCGTAGTCCCTGAGGGCCTGGGCAAAGGTTCCGGAAGCGGAAAGAAACAGGGGAATGCCCCCCAGCAGCGAAAGCAGCGCCAGCGCCCCCGCAAGGCACAGAAAAACAACAAGCCCCAGCAGGCATACGCCCCGCAGAAGATTGGACTGCTTGCTCATGATCCCTTATTTTGAACGGTTTTCCGCACCCCGTCCAGTACTCCGTTGATAAAACGGTACGAATCATCGGTACCGTATTCCCGGGAAATATCAATGGCTTCATCAATTACCACGGAAGGGGGCAGGTCCTGGAACATCAGCTCATACACGCTTAAGCGGAGCAGCGCCCGGTCAACCAGCGTCAGCCGGGAAAAATCCCAATGGGCCAGATGGCTGCGGATCATCGCGTCCACCGCAGCAATATTTTCCACCGTTCCGGTAACGAGGAGCCTGGAAAAATCCGCGGCTTCCCCCAGCAAAGCCCTCTTGCCGTCTTCCAGCCAGGGGAAGGTAACCAGATCCGCCAGTTCCCGTTCCCTGTCCGCCGCATCCGTCACATCCCATGCAAACAGGGTCTGAAAGGCCAGTATCCGTCCCTTGCGCCGCGACCCCATTACCAGGTTATTTTACTGTAGGTGTCGTCCATCACCTGGACGCTGCCCCTTTTCCGCAGATCGGTAACCAGCTCTTCCGAAGCCTGCTGCAGGGTTGTCATAAAACGCCGCTGTACTTCCGCGTCGGAAATGGTTTTCCGTACCGTGGGGGACCGGGGATCTTCCAGATTATAGATGTCGTCCAGGGAAAGGGTTTTTGCCCGGTAGGTTTCGATAATTTTAATAATGAAAAAACCGTCGGGCCTTTCCACCAGCCTGGAAATCTCGCCCTGCTTAAGGGCAAAAACAGCGTCGACAAAAGAAGCGCCCATGGCCTGGCGTATTCTGTCGTGCCTGTACACAAAGCCGTCGCCGCTTAAATAGCCCGAATCGGGCCGGCGGAAATCCCTGATCGCCTCGTCGAATTTTGCGGGGTCCCCGCCTATCTGCCTGAGCAGATTATTCGCCGTGGTCTGGGCGGCGGCCTTTTCGCCGGGATTACGGATGGGAACCATGAGCATCCGGACCCGGACCGCGTCGGGCCGGGCAAAACCGTTGTCAAAAATACTCTTGGCCCTGGCGTCGGTGTAAATCGTTTGGATTTCCGCGTCCGTGGGGTTCTTGATGCCTTCGAACAGGGGCTGTTTCTTGACCTTAAGATAATTTTCCGTTAACAGGGTCCGCTTCATCAGCTCCTTGTAGGATGCCCGGCTCATTCCCGTTCTGTTCCGGAGTTCCGTATCAATTTCCGCGTCCGTGGGGGTATGTCCCAGCACCCTGGCAAGACCTTCGGAAAAGCCCTTGATGCTCTGATCAAAGTACTGGTTTATTTCCCGGTCGGTGACGGTAACCTTTTCCTGTTCCGCCGCCTGACAGGCCAGAAACTGGTTTCCCAACTCGTCCAGGGCCTGCCGTTTTTCCGTATCCGTCAGATGGGCATTGCTGTCCTGGGTGCTCATGGCCTTGGTTATGGTAAGCCAGCTGATATATTCCTTAAACTGCTTAACGGTAATCTGCTCAGTTTTGGAAAGCCGGACTACGGCCACGGGCTGAAGATCGATTTGGGCAAAAGCCAGGGCCGAAACAGCGCAAAAACTACATAAAAACAGGATATAACGTTTCATTTTATCACCTTACCATTAAAGTTATAGTACATATCAAAAAAAATAAACAGGCTGAAAAGTAACAGCCCGGTCTTTTTAAGTTAAAATTGCCCGGATACGCCGGATGCCGGCGGAGGACGATTGTTCCTTCTGTATGGTGAACGTGCCCATGGTTCCCGTATGTTCCACATGGGGGCCCCCGCAGACTTCTCTGGAAAAGAAGTCCGGGGGGCTGCCCACGGTGTACACCTTGACCTGGGATTCGTACTTTTCCCCGAAAAGGGCGACGGCCCCGGAGGCCTTCGCTTCTTCCAGGGACATTACCGCCATGGTCACCGGCAGATCCCCGCGGATCTGTTCGTTGACGATGTTCTGGACCGTTTTGATCTCCTCCGCCGTCATGGGCGAGGGATGGGAAAAGTCAAAACGCATCCGCTCCGCGGTGATGTTGGAACCCTTCTGGGCAACATGATCCCCCAGCACCATGCGCAGGGCCCTATGGAGCAGGTGGGTGGCGGTATGGTACTTCACCGCCATTTCCCCCTGGTCCACAAGCCCTCCCTTAAAGACCTGCCCCCCCTGGGAGCGGGACAATTCCTGGTGCTTTTTAAAGGCCTCGTCAAATTCCTCCCGGTTTACCGTCATGCCCTGTTCACGGGCCAGCTCTTCGGTCAGCTCAATGGGAAAGCCGTAGGTGTCGTAGAGCTTAAAAGCCAGCCGGCCGGACATGATCTTCCGGGGATCTTTTAACAGATTGGGAAGGAGTTTTTCAAATTCATGTTCGCCCTTCTGGAGGGTTTCCAGAAATTTTTGCTCCTCCCGCCTAAGTTCTTCCTTAATAAAAGCGGCGTTGGCCCTAAGTTCCGGATAGGAGGCGGCAAACTTTTCCACCACCGCTTCGGACACGGGCAGGAGGCTTTCGATGCCGAGCTTCCGGCCGTGCCGTACCGCCCGGCGGACAAGGCGGCGGAGTACATAACCCGCCCCCACATTGGAGGGACTCACCGCCCTGGGATCCCCCAGCACAAAGGTAGCGGACCGCACATGATCGCAGATGATCCGGACGGAGCTGTCCCTGTCGGGATCGCTCCCGTATACATAGCCGGGATCGTCCATCGCGGCGGTAACCGCGGCGATGATCGGGGCGAATATCTCCGTATCGTAGACGGACTTTTTGCCGTTAAGGATCGTGACGGTCCGCTCGATGCCCATGCCGGTATCGACACATTTACGGGCCAGGGGCTCGTAGGTTCCCGCTTCGGTTTTATTGTACTGCATGAACACGTCGTTCCAGATTTCAAGCCATTTGCCGCAGGAACAGCCGGGGCCGCAGTCAGGGCCGCAGGGCTCTTTCCCGATGTCGTAAAACATCTCCGAATCGGGACCGCAGGGGCCGGTGCTTCCCGCGGGGCCCCACCAGTTGTCTTCCTTGGGCCGGCAGCTGATCCTGTCTTCGGGGATCCCCAGCTCTTTCCAGACCGCCGCGGATTCCTCGTCCCGGGGGGCGTTTTCGTCCCCCTCAAAAACCGTTACCCCCAGCTTTTCCACGGGAATTCCCAGCCATTGGGGCGAGGTAAGAAATTCAAAACTCATCCTGATGGCCCCGTCTTTAAAGTAGTCCCCCAAAGACCAGTTCCCCAGCATTTCAAAAAAAGTCAGGTGGCTGGGATCCCCCACGCTGTCTATGTCGCCGGTCCTGATGCACTTCTGGTAGTCCACCAGCCGCTTTCCCGCGGGATGGGGTTCCCCCAAAAGGTAGGGTACCAGGGGATGCATCCCCGCGGTGGTAAAAAGCACCGTGGGGTCATTTTCCGGAATCAGGGACTTTCCCTCGATTTGGGCGTGACCGTGCTGCACAAAGAATTCGATGTATTTGGAGCGCAGTTCATCGGAGTTCATGGACATATGATAGTAAAAAATCCTCCGAGGGACAAGGGTTACAGGGGACCATCCGCATAGTACTGATAATCCGGCGGCAAGAAACCGCCGGCCGGGAACCAATCGACCATTTTCTACAAAAATGATACGCTAAAGCCTGTTCGGCGGTCCGCCGGTTAGTTCTCGTCTACCGGTCCGGATAAAAAAAGGAGACAGGATGATCCCGGCAGAATTACAGACCCTGGTTAGTAATTTTCACGACCAGATAGAAAGCTACAACGAAACCCAGCTCCGCCGTGATTTTCTTGACAAGTTTATCAAAATCCTTGGCTGGGACGTGGATAACGAAAAAGCCTATGCGGAATCATTCCGGGAGGTAATCCACGAAGACCGTATCCGCATAGCCGGACAGGCAAAAGCCCCCGACTACTGTATCCGGAGCAACGGAGGCCGGCTGTTTTATATCGAGGCGAAGAAGCCGTCGGTAAACATCCATGACGAGCCCGCCCCGGCCTTTCAGATACGGCGCTACGGCTGGACCGCAAAAATACCGGTCTGCCTTCTGACCGGTTTCCATGAATTTTCCGTGTATGATACCGGTATAAAACCGAAAGATACCGATGATCCGGGTGTCGCCCGGATATTTTACTGCCGGTATGATGAACTGGACGCGCATAATCCCAAACATCCCAATATTCCGGCCAACTGGCTGACGGAGGAGGAGATTGGGGTTGTGGAGGGGGAAGACGGATGAGTAGAAATTTCTGCGAACTTGAATGGCCGACAACATCATTTAGAATAATAGAGCGAGGAAAAAAACTATGAAAATTGAAACCTTGGAGATACATAATTATAAGGTCCTCCAGAATGTAAAGATTGACAACCTTGGTTCTATGGCAGTTTTTCTGGGTGAAAATGGCGTTGGAAAAACAACCTTGTTTGATGTTTTTGGTTTCATGAAATCCTGTCTGACGGAAAATGTCCGGTCTGCCCTGCAAGCCCGGGGCGGCTATGCCGAAGTACATTCTCGTGATGCGCAAGGGGATATACAGATTATCTTTAAATACCGTATATTGCCAGACAAACCCCTGTGCAGCTACGAACTGCATATAGGGTTAAAAGGAAAAAAGAACCCTGTTATTAACCGGGAAAGGTTGAGTTATAGACGAGGTTCCGGGGGCAGACCGTGGAATTTCATTGATTTTTCCATGGGAAAGGGAGAAGCGATAACAAACGAAGGTGCTTTGCAGGAAAATATCGAAGATGCCGAACGGGAAATTTTTAATTTGGCTGCCCCCGATATTTTGGCTATTAAATCCCTTGGACAAATGCAAAAATTTAGTGCGGCGGTAGAATTTCGTAAATTCCTAGAAGATTGGTTCGTCTCGGATTTTCAAATAGATAAAATGAAACTGACCCAGGATGTGTCATACAATGAAAGCCTTACCAGAAAAGGTGATAATATTGCCAACGTTGCCCAATTTTTATTTGATCAGCACCCGGATCGTTTTAATAAGATATTGGAAAAGATAAAAAAAAGAATCCCCGGTGTTACCAAGGTTGAAGCTAAAACAAATGAAGAAGGCGGTATTTTACTCAAATTTCAGGATGGTCGTTTTAAAGACCCCTTTGCTTCCCGGTATGTCTCTGATGGTACGATAAAAATGTTTGCCTACCTTGTGATGCTTGCGGACCCCAATCCCCATATGCTTTTATGTATAGAAGAGCCGGAAAATCAATTGTATCCCCGGTTGCTGGAAATACTTGCCGAAGAATTCAAGGAATACGCTTCTGCCGGCGGACAGGTATTTATTTCGACCCATTCACCCGATCTGGTAAATGCCCTTGAGCCCGGGGAATTGTTTTTTATAAAAAAGCAGGACTCAGGATACTCTGAAATAAAATCAATAGGAGAGAATGAATTAATAAACCGCATGTACAGCGCAGGGGATAAGCTGGGATATTTATGGAAAGAAGGTCTTTTTGAGGACAAAGTATGACGAAAATCGTTTTTCTCCTTGAAGAGCCTTCCGCCAAAGAAGTTCTGTTGGTTTTACTGCCCCAAATAATACCGCTTGAAAAAGTTGCTTTCCAATGTTTGCCCCATGAGGGAAAATCGGCTTTACAAAAGTCAATTCCCCGGAAAATTCGGGCATGGAATGAGCCTGACGTACATTTTGTTATCCTTCATGATCAGGATTCCGCGGACTGTGTTGCTCTTAAAAAAGAACTTTGCAAACTGGCAGAAAATGATAATCATCCTGATACTTTGGTAAGAATTGCGTGTTCAGAGCTTGAATCATGGTTTTTAGGCGATTTAAGCGCGGTCGAGAA
>JAISBN010000059.1 GCA_031266175.1 Treponema sp.
AGGGCAAACTCATTTAGATTTTTCAGCGTCAAAGTTCCCCTTAAAGTAGCAAGCCTTGAAGAAAAAAATCACCGCGAAGTCGAATCGAACCTTCGGTTCGCAGTCGAAGAAGGAAGAGAAAATGAGGCTTTGTACTGGAACTTATTCGACTTTTTCGACGTGGTGGTTAAAAATTCTTCCAAAACTTGGTAGTTTCCCGGAACAGGAAAGTAAAATGAGTTAGCCCTGGGGTTCCGGGGTTGTTGATTGACGTACCTCTATATATACTAAACCCGGGAAAATTATGGAAAAGAGGATGGTATCAATCGGGATTAAGCTCTTAATCCCTATCTTTTTGGGCTTTGTTATCTTTGGCGCCTCTTTGATGGCAACCATCAATCTGCTCACCCGGTCAACCTCCGCCGCGACCTTTAAAGAGGGGATCGACCAAAAGGACAACCTCGTGTACCAGCTTATCGGCGAGCAGACGGTCCTGCTGGAAAAAAAGGCCCGGTGGTTTGGGGAATTCGCCGGAACCGGCGGCTTGATCGCCGGCCTGGAGGCCGGGAACAGCCCGGAAAGCGGTCTCCGGGCCCAGCTTGACGCCCTCCTCCTCGCCCTGGACGTGGACGGAATCGCCCTGGTGGACCGGGAGGGGTATCTCCTGATAAGCTCAGGGGCGTCAGGGAATTCCGCCGGAAATTCAAACGGAAATTCCGACGGGGCCCGGTACGCCAGAACCATCGTCTCTTACACCGAAGGCCAAGACTGCGTTACCAGAATGTACTCCCTGGACAACGCGCTGGAGCTTATCTCCGCGGTGCCGGTTTTTTCGGGAGGCGCTCTGGCGGGGTACGGTTTTATTGAATACAGCCTCCAATCCGCCAAATTCGTAAACGCCCTCCAGTCCCTCACGCAGTGCGAAATTGACCTCTACCAGGGGCCGGTCCTCAAGGGCAGTTCCGAAGGGCTTTCCGGGGCCAATCCCTCTTCCCCCTCCTCCCTCCCGGAAGCCGGAAACCGGACATCCTGGATAACTCCCTTTACCGGCAGCCTTTCTTCGGATCACGACCTGATGATCGACGCGGTTCTGGGCCTGGGCGAAACCTACCGGGGGGAATACGCCGTCGGAGCCGCCACCTATTACGCCGTCCATATACCCCTCAAAGACGGCTCCGGTTCCCGGCTCGGCATTGTATCCATGAGCCTCCCCATGACCACCGTAGGCCAGACCGTCCAGCTTATCAACCGTGTAGTCCTCCCCCTGCTCCTGGGGGGAATCACGCTGCTCCTGGCGGTGTTCGTCCTGCTCCTCCGCTTCGTGGTAATCGCGCCGCTCAAAAACACCGCCTCCACCGCTCAGGCGGTGTCAGAAAACCTGCGTTCCCGGGAAGCCGATTTTACCTATCAAATGCCGGTAAAACGGCGGGACGAAATCACCGTTATCACCAAGAGCATCAACGGGTTTATCGCGTCCCTGCGGACATTGGTAAGCAGGCTTAAAAACGCCCAGTCGTCCCTCAGAACCATAGGCGAAAATTTGACCGGACAGTCCGAAGAATCGGCCAGGGCGAACACCCGGATCATGGACGCCGCCGCCGCGATTCAGGGACAAACCGAGGATCAGGGGAAATCCCTGGAACGGACGACGGCGGTGCTGCAAAACGCCTCCGAAAACCTGGGCGGGCTGAACACCCTCATCCTGGATCAGAACAAGGCTATCACCGCGTCCTCCGCGTCGGTAGAAGAAATGAGCGGCGCAATCAGCGCGGTTGCCGTGGCGATGGGAGAAATGAAGGCCCAGTTCAATTCGCTGGTCGCGGTAGCCGACGAGGGGAAAAAGCGGCAGGAGGATGTAGACCGGCAGATTCAGAAGATCCTCTCCCAGTCCCAATCCCTCGTGGGGGCCAATCTGGTGATTGCCCAAATTGCCGCGAAGACCAACCTCCTGGCCATGAACGCCGCCATCGAGGCCGCCCACGCGGGAGACGCGGGCCGGGGTTTCGCGGTGGTAGCCGGCGAGATCCGCACCCTGGCAGAAAACGCCCGCTCCCAGTCCAATTCCATCAAGGCGGAACTTTCGGATATTTCCGGGGCGGTGCGGGATACGGCGGCCATTTCCGGCAAATCCCAGGAGGCTTTCCGGCTTGTTTCCGAACAGATCAGCGCTACCGACGCCTTTATCGCCCGGATCGATACCGCCATGGACGCCCAGCGGAAGGCGTCTACCCAGATTCAGGAAGCCCTTGACGCGATTAACGCCGCCGCCGCCCGGGTGCAGGATACTTCCGCGGACATGACCGCCCACATGGACGGCGTCAAGGGCGAAATGGACGGGCTTACCAATATTGTCCGGGCCATTCAGCAGGGCATCGTCGGCATGGGAGAAAGCGCCCGGGAAGTAAACAAGGCCGCCGAAACGGTGCTGGACCTTGCCAAGGACACCCACCGGAATATCCAGGTTATGGAAGAAACCATCGGTTCCTTTAAGGTATGAATAATGAGGAAATAACCACGAAGTCGAATAAGTAAGAAAAAAAAGGCATTTCAGCCTTCCTTCTTATACTTTTTTGACTTATTTGACTTCGCGGTAAATTTCTTATGGAGGTGGTTATGAAATTGAAGGTAGTTGTTTTTATCGTTATGGTGCTTACCTGCGGCGCGCTGCTCGCGGCCCAGGATTTAAGCATCGACTACAGGTTCAACGTATCAGGCAGGGCCGAAGGGAACTATCTCAGCTATACGTCGGCGATCCGCTATATCGCCGCGGACAAAGATACCTTTGACGCGGTTTCCGGGGCTTCCCGGCAAAAATCCACCTCCCTCTTTGCCCCCCTCCAGACTGACATTATGGGAAGGGCCACCATCTCCGGGGGCTTCCGCAGCCTCCTGATGTTTCCTCTGGCGGCCGATGCCGTAAGGGTAGAAGATAATCTCCATGTATACAAAGAAGGAACGGTCATCACCATGGAATACGTCCACCGGGGCGTGGCCTACCGCGTACAGACCGACGACCGGGGTAATATCAGCTTCCCCCGCGGCTCTTACGTGATGCGGACTATCGGCTACATCAAGGGCAGCGATCCCCAGGTTATTTCCGCGGATTTTTCCGCCGACAAGACCGCCGCCACAGTGGACTGGAAAAAGGTGTGGAACCCCCAAACCCCCTCGGAACGGCCCGTCGATTCGGGTTCGGAAGTCAGAACCGGCCCCATCAGGAACGATTACGGCGATATGATGGCCATGTTTAACTGGGACGGAACCCTGGAGGTGGGCTTTGAAAATTCGGTCCTTACCATTAAGGGCGTACTGCGTCCGGTAAAACGGTAAATCCATACCCGCCTCGGAAACCCCGGGAGCGGCCCTGTTTTCCTTCCTTGACAAAATTCTCATATAGAACGATCATGAGCGTACTAATGTAGAGGGAGAGAAAGTATGCTCATAGGTATTTCCCCGGTGATAAGCCCGGAACTCCTGGACGCCCTTTTCCGTATGGGCCACGGCGATGAACTGGTCTTAGCCGATGCCTTTTTCCCAGGCGA
>JAISBN010000085.1 GCA_031266175.1 Treponema sp.
GCGTTCAGAACCATGGTAAGCCGTTCCCTTATTCAGGGAGCGGCGGACCCGGCCATGACCGTATCCGGGGAGCGGTTTCTCCATATCCTGGGGAATGTCCTGAGCCTTGCCGAAAGGGAGGACCCATGAAAGGATTGCTGCTGACGCCTGTCCTGTTTGTTTTTTCCGCCGGTCTTGTTTGTTCCTTTGACTTCGGCCTTCTGGCGGATCAAAAAATTGAGACGGCGGAAAAAGCCTTTTCCTATACCCCTGTCCTTAGCCCCTGGTTTTCCTGGAATAAGGGCCGCTTTCTTTCCTTTTATTTTTCCGGCATCTTTTCCTTCGAGTACAACAATAACGATGAGGGCCGGAATCAGCCGGGGATTTTGCCGGAGCTTGGCCGCTTTGCCCTGAACTACCGTTCCGGCCCGCAATTCCGCCTTGAGGCGGGGCGTATCGGGTATACGGACGCGCTGGGCTTTGCGGCTTCCGGCCTGTTTGACGGCCTTTGTATCAAGGCTGGTTTGCCCAAGAGTAGTATTACTGCCGGGGTTTGGTATACGGGCCTACTCTACAAGGAAACCGCAAAAATACTCATGACCGCCGCCGATGCGAAAAGCTACGCCGAACCCTGGGATTGGGGTAATTCCGGCGGATATTTCGCGTCCCGGCGTCTCCTGAACGCCCTCCGCTGGGAGACTCCTTTGGGGGAATTTCACAGCCTTTCCCTTGAAGCCCTGGCCCAGTTTGATCTTACCGGCAATGACGAGGGCCTTCATTCCCAATACGGGGAACTGCTGGCGGAATTTTTTCCTTCGGGCGCTTCGGGCACGCTGGGTATCAGCATCGGCGGGTTGTTTGAGATCATGGAAAACAGGGAGGGTACTTGTACCGCCGCTTTTGGAGGGCTGGCCCGCCTTAAAACGGATATTCCCGGCGCCCTTAACGACGGTTTAAGCCTGACAATAAAATTCACTTCCGGCCAATGGAACGATACCTACGCCGTCTTTAAGCCCCTCAGTTCCTCCGCCCAGGGGGCGGTCTTTTCCGGGACCCTCTCCGGCCTGGCCCTGGTTTCCGCCGCTTATACGGCGCGGCTTCACCGCAGTCTGCTTTTAGAAAGCGCCCTGCGTTACTTTCTTAGGACCTTTGACGATCCCGCCTCGGAGGGCAGGTATTCCTATGGCGGCGAAGCCTGGGCTTCTCTCGCGTGGCAGCCCCTTGACGACCTCCGCCTTACCCTGGAGGGCGCGGTGTTTTTCCCCGCCCTGGGGAACCTGTACCCGGCGGATCCCCAATGGAAATTAAGCGCCGGTTTGTCGCTGACATTTTAAGAACGTTAAGAGAATAATTTTAGGAGAAAACATGAAAGGATTGGCGTTTTTTGTTTTATGTTCGGGATTTGGGACTCTCCTCTTTGCTCAAAATGCCCAAAATACCGAAGCCCTTATCAGGGAAATGACCGGCGCGGTGGAACTGAAACATCCCGGACAGGCGGACTGGATCCCCGCCAGGGCGGGAGACCGTGTTGGGGGGGCGGCCGTCATATCCACGGGCTTCAAAAGCACGGCTGTTCTTTCAATAGGGAATTCAACCCTTACGGTGCGTCCCCTTACCCGCCTGAGCCTGGAAACCCTTATGAACCAGGGCGAAACCGAGACCATAAACATCGGCCTCCAAACAGGGAGGGTACGGGCGGAAGTAAGGCCCCCGGCGGGGGGCAGAACCGATTTTACGGTCCGAACCCCCATGGTTACCGCTTCGGTACGGGGGACGGTTTTTGACCTTGATCCGGTGAACCTTTGGGTTAGCGAGGGGACGGTGAGGTGCGAAGCGGCGGAACTGGCGGGGGTCCGCCCAGTGCTGGTAAGCACCGGGCAGCGAAGCCAGGTGGACAGCGACACCGGCAGGACGCTGAGTCCTTTGGCGGCGGCGGAAATGGACCGGGCCCTTCCTGCCATGGCCGGGAGGGAGGCCCTGCCCGACGCGGGGGAAGGGGCAAGGCCGGAAAACCCGCAGGGTTCTTTGATGTTAACCGTTACCCTTGAACAATAGGCGGCGCTTATGAGTATTTTTAATCACGCGGTAAAGACCGCGGCGGCTGTAGTTATAGTGGCCTTATGTTCCTGCGCCCTAAACGATCCCGGCAATTACGGGACCTTGAATATCAGCCTTCCCGGGACAAGGGAGCCGGGGGGCCGCGCCGCGGTGTCCGGCGCGTATACCGCCACCCTAAGCTACCGTATTGAGTGCAACGGCTCCGGCAGGGTAACGCGGGAGGCACTGCCCGGCGATTCGGTATCCATTCCCCTTTCCCCGGGGGATTGGGCCGTTACCGTAACGGTTCTTAACGCCGCGGGTCAAAGCATTGGCAGCGGCGTTGCACCGGCAACCATTGAAACAGGTAAGACTACTGTTGTGGGAATACCTGTCAGCATCGACACCACCGGGAATGACATAACCCGCTTTGCCCTTACCAGCCCGGTGTCCGCCCAGGGCCTTATCACCAGCGATTATACCGGAAATGGG
>JAISBN010000088.1 GCA_031266175.1 Treponema sp.
CCCATTTCCGCCGCAGCCTTTCCACTACGGATTCTTTGTTTGAGTTTTCCTCTCTCATGTGCCTATTATAACAGTATTCCAAAATTATGTGTAGTGCTTATTTTTGGGAGAAGCCTAACCATGAAAAAAAACAGGCGGTTACCCGGGAATGTATCACCCGGTATCAGGCGGCAACGAAGAAAGCAAAGCCGGCTCTGCTCGACGAGTTTACCCGGCAAATGCGGGAAGATCCCCGCCCCGCTCATGCGGCAGCAGATATCCTTCATCGCTCAATGGCAGGCGTTTCATATCACGGAAGCGATAGCGGAAAAACTCACCACCATAAGCGGGAATATTCCTTGCGCAATTGTTACCGTGTTCATTGCCCTGTCAGTATCATGCCGTTATGGGTCAAGGCAAAACCTTTAGGCGAACTGGCGAACTTATTCGCCAGTTCGCCCGGCTTTACCCTGCCGCTGAGATCAGCGCCGCCAGCTTTGCTTCCTCCCCGGGGGAAAGTTCCCCCGGCAGGATGGCGGGTTCTGCCTGTTCCGGAGGCAGGAGGAAGCCGCCGTCCAGGAAGCGCCGGAACAGCCCGGCATAGTCCGCTGCCGCGGGATCTTCACTCACGGCATTTTCTTGACCTTTGTCCGCGACGGTCATGGGCCTGTAGAAGAGGTAGATACCCCGGCGTTTCCAGACCGGGCTGTGTTGTAAGGCCCTGTCCACTTTGGGGAAACGCGGGCTTCCCCGCTCCGGCGAGGAAAGGAGGGTATAAACGCTCCTTGCCGCCGCGGTCAACGCCAGGGGGGAAAGTACCGGTGAGAGGGGAAATAGGCCGTCCAGGGACGGGTCCAAGGCAAGAACCGCCGGAGCGCCGGGGAAGGGCAGGGGCAGCACCGGAACCAGCAGCACCGGAACCAGCAGTGCCGGTTCCAGCGGAGGTGCCGATTCCGGAGGCGCCGGTTCCACCGGCGGCGTTAGGTCCGGTGAAACCGGCGCGTCCCTTCCTTCGGCGGCGGGCTCCAGCCAGGGCCGCCATACGACAGGAACGAATCCTGTCCCGGCGGCGCGCAGGACGCCACGGAGGGATTCTTCGTTTTCATACAGCCGGAACCGGCGGCGGGGCAGCAGAAGCGAAAGGGCTTTGTAAAGCCGGCCTTCCGCGGCGTGAGGAAGGGGGGCGAAGAGCCCCTGTTCCCCGCTGTTCTTGATTGTCCGGAGCAGCGCCGGCGGATTGTGGCCCAGAACGGCCCGGCCGCCGTACTGCCAGAGGTCCACCAGCCGTTTCCCTTCGGCGGTATAAAGCCGCCAGTTCCGGGCCCGGGTTATCCGGGGAAGCAGCCGCAAAAGAGCATCCCCCCCGCCGGGGCGGTTCTCAAACAGGGCAAATTCCGGCTCCATATCCGGCATGGTTTTATACATGATCCGTTCCTATTTTGGTAAAAGCTCTCCCCTGGTACCGGCTTAAAAAACGTGTCTCCTGGCCGTTGTCAAAACGGACCCGGATCACCGGCCCGTCTTCCTCCTCGGCAATATCAGCCACCGCCCCGTAACCCTGATCATCGTGAAACACCCGGTCCCCCCGTTTCCACCGGCCGTCGGATGAAACCTGCTCCGGGCCAAAACCGGCCCCCCCGGACGGGGCATGTTCAAAGCTTCGGTTATATGGATACGCGCCGCCGTAACCGCCGCCGACAGCGCTTCCGGCCCGCCGGCCCGAACCGAAGCCCGGGGGAACATCGCCTATCACCCGGAGGACGGTCTGGTCCGCTTCCCGCAGAAACAGGGACGGCGTTGTGGGGATGGTCCTGCCGTACATGCGGCGGAGAGCGCAGGAACAGAGGTATAGTTCGTCCATGGCCCTGGTAGCGCCCACATAGAAGAGCCGCCGTTCCTCTTCAAGATCATCCCCCTCCTTATCATCCCTGGGAAAGATCCCCTGTTCAAGGCCGGTGAGGATCACCCGTTTAAATTCCAGGCCCTTGGTATTGTGCAGGGTGATAAGGGTTACCGAATTGGGATGGGATTCGGTCTTTTGATCAGTTTCAAGGGAACGATCCAGTTCAATGTGTTCCATAAATTCCGCAAGCCCCTCCATGGAGGACGGATAGAGGCTTGCCGCGTTAACCAGTTCCTGAAGGTTGCCGATCCGCTGGTAGCCGTTGATCTCATCATGGGAACTGTGATACTCCGCCAGACCCGAATCGACAATCAGGGCAGCGGTGCAAATCGAAAGGCCTTCCCCGGCCCGGATGGCGGCTCCGGAATCTGCCGGATTTCCCCGCGCCGGATTTTTTGGCCCCGGACTTTCCTGCGCTGAGTTTTTCGGTCCCGGACTTTCCGGGCCGGCGGCTTTGGCCGGTTTTATTCCCTTCGTTCCCGGGGCCAGCAGGGTCCGGGCCTTTTCCATAAAACCGGCAAAAGCCTTGATACCCGCAGCGGCTTTGGCGGACAGGGAAAGATTGTTTGCCGTTCCGATAAGGCCGCTCAGGCCGCTTGCCGGGGGAGCGGCATAGGCCGCCTCCATAATGGCGTCCAGGGTTTTTTCCCCAATGCCCCGGGCAGGCTTGTTGATAATCCGGCGGAAGGCTACCTCGTCCCGGGGATTCATCAGAAGGGCAAGGAGGGCCAGAGCATCCTTGATTTCTTCCCGTTCATAAAATTTGAGGGATCCCACCACCTGGTAGGGAATACGCCGCCGGAGCAGTTCGGTTTCGAATCCCAGGGACTGGGCATTGGTTCTGTAGAGGATAGCCCAGTCGCTGTACATGGCCGGTCCATCCCTGGTCCGGCTGTCTTTGGCCCGGCCGTTTTTTTCCGGCATCCTTACCGAACGGTCAATCAGCTCCGCGCAAAAAGCCGCCTCTTCGTCCTGATCGGGAAGGAACGCCAAGGTAGGAAGCTTCCCGTTGCCCCGCTCGGCCCTGAGGGTTTTCCCCAGCCGGCCCGTGTTGTGATCCACCACCGAGGAAGCCAGTTTAAGGATCGGAGTAAAGGACCGGTAGTTCCGTTCCAGGCGGATAATATCCGTTCCGGAAAACCGTTCGGGGAATTCAAGGATGTTTTTTACCTCCGCGCCCCGGAACCGGTAGATTGACTGATCGTCATCCCCCACGACGCACAGATAAGTTTCCGGCCCGGCAAGCTCGCTTAAAAGCCTGAACTGGGCTATGTTGGAATCCTGGTATTCATCCACCATGACGACCCGGAAGCGTTCGTGAAAACGCCGGGCCAGATCGGGCCTTGACCTGAGGATCTCCACAGGTTTTTTGATCAGGTCCCCGAAATCCACGTTGCCGATTTTTGCAAGCCGTTCCTCGTAGCGGGTATAGTCTTTCCGGAATTCCGGCCGGTAATCAATCTGGTCAAGCTCGGGATCGTTAGGGGAAAGAAAATAATCCTTGGCCCTGGAGATAAGAGCGGCGGTGGCCTTGAGTTCCTGCCTGGGTACGTCGGGGATGATCGTTCCCAGGAGGGAAACAGCATCGTCGTCGTCGTAAATGACAAAGCCCGAAGAGAGCCCCGCCAAATCGGCGTTCCGGCGGAGAAACCACGCCCCAAAGGAATGAAAGGTCCGCATCATCGCGTCCCCCGCCCGGGGATCAATAAGCCGGGCCCGTTCCGCCATTTCCCGGGCCGCCTTGTTGGTAAAGGTTACCGCCAGGATGGACCGGGGATCCATCCCCTGTTCCCGGATCAGGTAGGCAATTTTGGTGGTAATCACCCTGGTTTTCCCCGATCCCGCCCCCGCAAGGATCAGGAGGGGATGAGTCCCGGCTTCGGAGTTTCCGCCGTGCAGCACCGCTTCCCGCTGTTCACCGTTGAGGACATCCAGATAATTGGGAATAGCGCCTGACATTGTTACTCCTTTAATGCCGGGATCAAACCCGGATCTGCAGGTCAAACCCCGTCCGGGCAAAGACCGTGCCCCGGACCATGGTTCCCGGCCGTATTCGGCCCGGCCGCAGGGGAAGGGCCGTTCCTTCCGGCCGGGCCGGAATCGCGGCCTGCTCCAGTACGGATGCGGGAGCCGGGTGTACCACCGCCGCGCCGTCCACCTCCGGGGCCTGGCAGTACAGCCGGCCCAGCCACAGCCCTGTGTCCGCCGGGACCGCGTCCGCTTCTGATCCGGCCGGACCCTCCGCGAGTTCTTCTTCCAGCAGCACCTCCAGTTCCCGGCCCACAAAGCGGTTTATCCTCTCCTCGGTAATGGGGATCTGCCGCTCCTCAAGACGGGCCTTACGTTCCGCGGCGGTTTTTTTCGGCGGCCTGTTTTTCATGGAATAGGCGGGGGTAGCGTCCTCCCGGGAATAGGTAAAAACCCCCAGCCAGTCGAAACGGGCTTTTTCCTGGAAGTCCAGCAGCCGGGCAAAGTCCGCTTCGGTTTCACCGGGAAAGCCCGTTAAAAACGTGGAGCGGATCACCGCGCCGGGAAGGCGGGAACGGATGGCGTCAAGCAGGCGGAGGTAGGCTTCACCCCCGCCCCGGCGGTTCATGGCGGCGAGGATCTCCGGCGAAGCGTGCTGGAAGGGAATGTCAAAGTACGGAAGGATCCGGCCGTCCCGTTCTATGATGTCCAGGATATCCAGGGGAAAATGATCCGGATGAAGGTACAGACATCTAACCCAGAAATCACCGGGAAGCCGGGTGATTTCCGCAAGAAGCCGGCCCAGTCCCGTCCTCCGTTCCGCGCCGGGTCCCGCGCTTTCCCCCATGCCCTCCGGCGGCAAAAACGAGGCCAGGTCCTGGCCCACCAGGCACAGTTCCCGTACCCCCCGGTCGAGCAGAACGCGGCATTCTTCCACAATGTCCCGGACGGTACGGCAGCGAAGGGGCCCCCGGATAAGGGGAATCGCGCAGAAGGAACAGCGGTTATTGCAGCCCTCGGAAATTTTAACATACGCCGATCCGGGAAAGCCAAGCAAGGGTCTAAACCCAACGGTTTGCTTCCCCGGTCTAAAACCGGGGAGGGAGGTTTCAGACCCCGGACGCGGACCGGCATTATTGGCGCTGCCGGTTTCGCCGCCGAAGAGGACCGCTATTTTTTCCGGGGCCTTGTCAATTTCGCCGCAGCCCAGAAACCCGTCCGCCTCGGGAAAGCTTTCCGCCAATTCATTCCGGTAGCGCTGGGCCAGGCAGCCGGAGAGGAGTATTTTTTTAGCCGGGACCCGCGGGGACTCTGCCGCCTGGGGGGAAGGATATGCGGGATACCGGCCGCGCCAGGCAAGGACAGCGTTGATCGACTCCTGTTTGGCGGCCTCGATAAAGCCGCAGGAATTGACGATGATCAAGTCCGCCTTGTCGGGATCATCGCAGGCGGTCCAGCCCGCATCGTTGAGCCGGGCCATCATCATTTCCGCGTCTACCTGATTTTTTGCGCAGCCGAAGGGATCAATAAAATAGTTCATGGCGGATCGGAACGGCGTATCTGGCAAAGCCGCCTATTCAAGGCGGTACTGGGTCAACCGGTACCGGCCGTCGTTATCCCTCAGCCAGCGCAGATCGATAACCACCACTTCCCCGGCGCTTCCCAGATCCAGGGTTACGTTCCTGCCCGCGCCGTTCAGTACTATCGCTGCCGCGGTGGCGTTGGAAATCCAGAGCCGTATGGTATTCTGGACAGGCACGTTGAGCCGCTCTCCCCGGGAAAAATACCGTTCCGTCCTTTCCCTGCGGTCAAGCTCCCAGCGGAACAGGCAGTAGTTCTGGAATTGGACTTCCATGGTAAAAGGGTACGTGTTGGTGGAGCTGAAAATCACCGTACCCACTCCGGACTGGGCCGCCGAAATTTCCGGCAGGGCAGGATCCGAAACGGATGAGGGGTTCACCGTAAAGCGGATCATCGCGCCCGCCCCGGGTGAATTTTTATCATAATCCGAAAGCGTTACCCGGACATCGGCAATACCGTCGCCGTTCACGTCTACATCGGTATCGCCGAAAAGATTCAGCGCCGCTTCCCCTCCGGGGACCGTCAGGGTAAGGGGATCGTCCATGGTCCGCAGTTCGGTTTTAAACCGCTCTTCTCCCAGGGGAACAAGGATCGTGTCTCCCCTGTAGAAACGCCGTTCCAGAAAGGGGCCTTCCAGCAGGTATTCCATGGGACGCTGGGCTATATCGGTCCGGACCGGCTCTACGGGGATTCTGATAAACAGAACGTAAGCCCCCAGGGCGGCGGCGAATAAAAGCGGAAGGATGATAACCAGGGCCAGGATGGGTTTGGGGAAAGTCCGGGGGGATCGTAAAAGCTGTTCCACCGGAATGGGCTGTTCCTGGATCTTGATGGCCCGGTAGAGCGAAAGGAGTTCGTCCACATCAAGGCCCAGGTAGTCGCCGTAGTTCCGCAAAAACCCAAGAAGATAGGGTTCGCCGGGGAATTTGGAAAAATCTTCACCCTCCAGCGCTTCCAGGTAACGCTGGGCAATGTTTGTTTCTCTTCCTACATATTCATAGGAATACCCTTTGCCTTCCCGGGTTTTTCGAAGTTTGTCTCCTAGGGATTCCATTACAGCTCCGGCCTTTATTTATTTAATCGGTACCCCGCAGGAGGAAATTGTTGTACATATTAGAGGCCGGAGGGGATTCAAAAACAAAGAGCCGCTCGGGAATGCCCGTATTCAGGCTGACGCCGGAAAAATCAAACCGGACCGTGGTATCGGTAATCGTTCTGCCGGTGATGCGCCGGATAAGCTGGCTTTCGGGAGAAATGTCCAGAATAATTTCGGTAAAACCTTCGCCGGTGGAGCTGCGGGCAAGTTTAAGCTTAACGACCATCTCGCCGGATCCGGGTTCTATGGGAACCGGAGAGGGCCCCACCACAAAAGCGGGAACATAATTTCGCAGCAGGATGTTCAGCCCCCGGGCGGTGGCTATGTTGGCGCCGCTCCCACCCCGGTTTGTTACCGCCTGGTTCAGGATAGCCCGTTCGCCGGGCAGAAAAATCATCAGGCTTTCCCCATCGTACAGAATCACCTGTTCCGCGGGGCTGGTAAAATCAATGCGGAGGAAATTCGGCATCATGGCGTAGACCGTACCGTACATCTGGGTACCGCCGCTTTGGATACTCAGCCTGGCTACATAGGTACGGATATTGCTATACCGCGCGGAAACCTGTTCAAGATAACGCCGGGCGGTAAGGATTTCCTGCGCGTTAAGGGCGGCAAACCCGCCCGCGGCAAGCAAAAACGCTAAAAAAAGACCCTTTTTCATGCATCTATCATAGCCGAAAAGCCCGTATCTGCGCAAGAGGCCGCGTGTTCCAGCGCTTTGCGGACCCGTTCAGCGCCGCCGGTTCCCCCCGAATGTTCCGCGATGATCCGGCTGACCGCCGCGTAACCCAGAAGCGGCACATAGGAGGCGGCAAAGGCCAGGGACGAATCGAGCAGTTCCGCGCAGCGTTCGGCATTGGGAACGAGGGTTTCCACGCATAAGGTACGGAAGAGAAAACAGCCGTCTTTCAGGAGGCCCAGGCTTTCCAGGAGCGAATCGGCAATAAGGGGGGTAAAGGCGTTTAGTTCCAGTTCCCCCCGGGAGGCGGCCATGGTGATCGCCGTATCGTTGGCGCAGACCCTGATCCCCAGCTGGATTACCATTTCGGGGATCACCGGGTTTACCTTTCCCGCCATGATCGTGCTGCCCTTTTGTAAGGGAGCAAGCTGTATCTCCCCCAGTCCTCCCCGGGGCCCCGAGTTCAGCAGCCGGAAGTCTCCGGCTATCTTCATCAGGTTAACCGCCAGCGCCTTGAGCAGTCCCGACACTTCCACAAAGACATCGCAGTTTTGGGTCAAGTCCATGGGATATTCCGCGGCGGCAAGCCCTATGCCGGTGATGGTCCGCAGTTCCTCAATCACCCCATAGCGGTACGAACGGAACGTTTTTTTCCCGGCCTCAGTCACGGCTGCCGCCGCGACCTCTGCCGCGGCTGAGGCCGTATCCCCGGCGCCCTCCGCGATAATTCCCGGTCCCCCCACCGCGGCGCCTCCCAGCGGTACCTGGCGGAGCCGTTCCTCCACCTTGTACAGCCGCCACCGGTCCCGGGCGACGGCCTGGGCCCAGGCGCCGAACTCGCCGCCCAGGGTAACGGGGACCGCGTCCATCAGTTCCGTCCGGCCCAGCTTCTTAATGCCCTCATAGTCGTTTTCTTTTTTTTGCAGCGCCTCCTGTAGTTTGGCGCATGCTTCCGAAACTTCCCGGAGCAGCTCGACGGCGGCGATCCGGAGGGCCGTGGGGTATACGTCGTTGGTAGACTGGAAACGGTTGATATCATCCAGGGGATGAACCGCCGCGTAATCGCCGGGTTCCTTTCCCAACAGGACAAGGGCCAGGTTCGCCAGCACCTCGTTGACGTTCATGTGGGTGGAAGTACCCGCCCCGCCCTGGAGCGCGCAGGTGATGAACGCGCCGTCCGCCTTTCCCGCCAGGGCTTCGTCGCAGGCCCGGACCACCGCGGAAAATTTTTCCCCCTCCCCGGGGCAGAGTTTTGCAAAGGTCAGGGCCGCGGCTTTCTTTACCTTGACCAGGGCGTACACCAGGCGCAGGTTGACCCGCCGGTAGTCCAGGGCAAAGTTATCCCGGGCCCGGGCTGTCTCCAGGCCGTACAGCGCGCCGGCGGGCAGGGACCGTTCCCCCAATTCATCTTTTTCGATCCGCTTACTGGCAGTACACATACCGGTATAATGCGCTTAACGGCGGGTCCCGCGCAAGCCGTGGGCTTTCGGGGTTACTCGAGTTCCTCCAAGAGGTGGGGAAAGATCTGCAGGCTCCGCCGGAGGATCCCCTGGATGTGGGCGATGGTGATTCCGTAATTGGTAAAGGGGATGTTCTGGTCGGCGGCGCAGTCCCGGCGGTACTTCATTTCCCGTTCGCCCAGCATACAGGCCCCGCAGTGGATTACCAGCTTGTAGGGTGAAAGGTCCTCGGGAAAATCGCCGCCCGACTGGAAGACAAATTCGGGATTCTTCCCCGTATGCTGGCGGATCCACCGGGGGAGCTTGACCGTGCCGATGTCGTCGCACTGCCGGTGATGGGTACAGCCTTCGCAGATCAGGATCCTGTCGCCGCCGGCGATGGCGTCCAGGGTTTTTACCCCCCGGACCGCGGGGGCAAGGAAGCCCTTAAACCGGGCAAAAAGTATGGAGAAGGACGTTAGGGGAATGCCCGGCGGCGTATCCGCGGATACTTTGGCAAACACCTGGCTGTCGGTGATCACCAGCGCGGGCTTTTTCCCCAGGGATTCCAGGGTTTCCTTAAGCTCGAATTCCTTGACCACCACCGCTGCCGCGTCCGCCTCCAGCACGTCCCGGATCGTCTGCTGCTGGGGCAGGATAAGCCGGCCCCTGGGGGCGGCCTTGTCGATGGGGGTAACCAGCACCACCAGACTGCCGGGACGGATCAGGTCCGCCACGATCCGCAGTTTTGGTTCTTCGGCCGTTGCCAGGGCGGCGATCCGTTCTTTAAGCTCGAAAATGTTCGCCCCGGTCTTCGCGCTGACAGGAAACAGGGGCTCCGCGGTATCCGCCCCGGCGCCGACAGGAAATGGGCCGTCCAGCAGATCGCTCTTGCTGCAGGCGATAATGTAGGGGATCCGCTTTTCCCTGAAAAGGCCGATCAGTTCCCGGTCCGCTTCGGCCAGGCCCGCGGCCGCGTCCCCGTTTACGGCGGTCGCGTCCACCACCAGCACCGCCACGTCGGTCTTGTTCAGGGTCTGCTTTGCCCGGCGGACCCGCAGTTCCCCCAGAGCGCCTTCGTCGTCAATGCCCGGGGTGTCGATGATCACCACCGGCCCCAGGGGGAGGAGTTCCATGGATTTGGAAACCGGATCCGTGGTGGTCCCCTTTATCTCCGAGACAATTACCAGATCCTGACCGGTCACGGCGTTGACTAGGCTTGACTTACCGGCGTTCCTGCGGCCGAAAAAGCCGATATGGACCCGGTTGGCCTGGGGGACGCCGTTCATTTCCCGCCGCCGGTCGGAATGTTTGCCGCGCCGCGCATAAGACAACTATACCAGGGGACAGGGGAAAAGTCAAAAGTTACCACGGACAGACACGGACCAACACGGGCAAGAAAGGTAAGTTCAGCGCGATTTACAGTGTCATCATTCCTTGCAAGCGGAAGAGGAATGTATAACCGCAAAGGCGCAGAAGTCCGTGGTTGAATTCGGAATTCCTGCCGATAATACTTTCCGTACGTGATGCCTAAAAATAAAACCTAGTCGAAAAAGCGGATGCCTAATAACTAAAAATCTAGTCCAAATATAAAATGGTTCCATGGAGAGGCGGGCCAAATGAGGCTGGATATGCATAGCAGACGGGAAATCCTCAAAGTCAATGTTGAGGAGTATCAACGGGCGTCGAAAAAAGGGCGTACGGAAATGCTGGACCGGCTCGTGCCGGTAACCGGATTGAACCGGAGTTATCTTGCGACGGCGCCG
>JAISBN010000113.1 GCA_031266175.1 Treponema sp.
TATCTTGAGCTGTATTATAATCGCCTTCGCTTGCATTCGGCGCTTGACTATGTGGCGCCGGCTATGTTTAACTCAGGGCGGGTTGCTTAATGGTGTCTACCGAATGGGGTAAAGTCCAGACTTCCTTTGGGAATTAAAAGACTTCCTTTCGCGGCTAAAAGACTTCCTCTTTATATTTTGTCCGTGTTGGTCTGTGTCTGTCCGTGGTAAAATTAACCACAACGAACCTTCGGTTCGACCTCACGGACAGAACGGACAAAAGCATGGAATTGAAACAACAGGTCCGTGTTTTTCCGGGTGGTCCGTGGTAAAGCCTTTCAACCACAGACCGTGGTTGTTTTGAATTCGGAATTACTGCCTTTAGGTCAATGGGGGCTCCCCGGGCCGCCATGTTTTCAATCCCCGGTAAGGGCTTTTAGTTCTTCCAGCTTCTGTATCCGGGGGCCGGGAAATTCGGGGCGGCTGTTATCCTCGTCAAAATACACCCCCAGGCCTCCCAGGGCCCGGAAGCCTTCGATATACCGGACTACGTCGTCCACCAGCATGCAGGACTCGGGCCGCGCTCCCAGCCCGGCGCAGACAGCGCCGTACACGCCGGGATCGGGCTTGCCCTTGAGTCCGTTACGGCGGATGTCGAAAATAAGAGGGAAGAGGTCCGCCAGGTCCAGTTTGTCCAGGATCCGCAGGGCGTGTTCCCGGGGGGAATTGGTAAGAAGCGCCCGGGGAGGCCCCAGGGAAAGGAGCAGGGACCGGAGGGCCGGATCCGGGGGAAGGGCGTCCGCCTCGTCTTCGGGGTGGATATAGGCAAGGTAACGATCGGTTTCCGCCTCGTCAAAGCCCTTTTCCGCCCGGAGCCATTCCAGGGTGGTGCCGTAATTACGGGCCCTAATCCCCTCTTTCCGGAGGGCCCAGGCTTCTTCCATGGGGAGCTTGAGATACCGGGCGATGTATTCGTTTACCCGGCGGCTAACATTTTTTTCCAGCCCCCAGCGGGCGGAATAGAGGGTGCCGTCCAGGTCAAAAAGAATGTACTCTATGGATCCGGCGGCAGGTTCTGTTGCGGGGTGCATGTATACAAGGTACTAAAAAGGGGGTCAAATGAAAACAGCCAGGAAGAACTATCATGCCTAACGGTACCGGTGCGGATACCCCCGCCATGAGCATTATCGGCTACGATCCCGCCGGCGCCTGGGAATATCCGGCGGCCGGCGCCGCCGAACTGCTGGAGCACCGCAACCCTGCGGGGAACACCTGGATCGACATCCCTACCCTGGATCACGACGCGGTAAGCGCCCTGGCCGCGGAATACCGCATCCATCCCCTGACGGTGGAGGATATTCTTGATCCGGACCAGCGTCCCAAGGCGGAGGAATTTGACGATTATCTTTTTATTACCCTTAAGGCCGTACACCGGGAAACGGGCTACGAGCAGATCAGCATTATCCTTAAAGAAGATACGCTGATTACCTTCCAGGAAAAACCGGGGAACAACTTCGACGGAATCCGGAAGCGGATCATGAACAATGCGGGGCGGATCCGCAGATTCGGGACGGATTACCTTGCCTACGCCCTGATGGACGCGGTGGTGGACGGTTACTTTTTTGCCCTGGACTCCCTGAGCGATACCATCGAAGCCCTGGAGAACCGGGCTTCCGACGATACGGACAGCCGCCTGATGACGGATATCCAGAAAACGAAACAAACCCTGATGCGTCTGCGCCGTTCTGTCTGGCCCCTGCGGGACAGTATTTCCCGGCTTATCCATTCCGATTCGCCCCTGCTCCACGAAGAGCTGGCCCCCTTCTTCCAGGATCTTCAGGGCAATATCGTCCAGGCGGCGGAAACCATCGAAAGCCACCGGGAACTTATCGCGGGCATCATCGAAGTGAACCTCTCTTCCATTTCAAACCGGATGAACAGGATCATGAAGGTTCTTACTATTATTTCCACCATCTTTATTCCCCTTACGTTTATTGCCGGGGTTTACGGGATGAATTTTACCCACATGCCGGAACTGGGCTACGCCTATAGCTATCCCGTTATCTGGGGGGTTATGATACTGACCGCCGCCGGGATGATTTACTTTTTCAAACGCCGGCGCTGGATATAGAGAACCGGAGGCACCATGCGGAACCGGAACGGGAAACATGCCGCGGTTAGGGCGATCCGGCTGGGCAGTTCCCCGGCGGATATTCAAAGAGCCGCGGAGATCCTGAACAACGGGGGCCTGGCGGCGTTTCCCACCGAAACGGTCTACGGCCTGGGGGCGAACGCCTTTAACATCCGGGCCCTGGCCCGGGTGTTCGAAGCCAAGGGCCGGCCCCGGTTCGATCCGCTGATCATCCACATCGCGTCCCCGGACATGCTGGAACGGCTGGCGGATCTGGACGCCCTTTCTCCTGTCTTCCGCCCGCTGCCGGCGCGGCTTGCCGCCGCCTTCTGGCCCGGCCCCCTTACCCTGATCCTGCCCAAACGGCCGGAAGTACCGGACCTGGCTACCGCGGGGCTTCCCACCGTCGCCGTCCGTTTTCCCGCCCATCCGGCGGCGCAAAAACTGATAGCCCTTTCCTCAGGGGCGGTCGCGGCCCCCAGCGCCAATCCCTTCGGCCGCCTGAGCCCTACCAGGGCCGAACATGTCCTGGAAGGGCTGGGGAACAAAATCGACTGCGTCATCGACGGGGGCCCCTGTTCCGTGGGAGTGGAATCCACGGTCGTAAGCCTGGCGGGAACGGGGGGCCTTCCCCGGATCCTCAGGCCCGGGGGGATCAGCCGGGAACAGCTGGAGCGGGTCATCGGCCCGACGGTTGTCGGGGCGGCGGAGCCCGGCCCGCCGGCGGAGGTCCTTTCCCCGGGGATGCTGAAAAGCCATTACGCCCCGAAAACTCCCCTGTCCCTCCATACCCCGGAAGAAATGTCCGCCCTTCCCTTCCTGCCGGACGAGGGGTACCTCTTTTTTTCGGAAACCAGCAGGGACGGCTGGCTTAAAAGACATGTACCTGCTACGGAGGGGGGGGATTTAATGCGCATTCAGCTTAAATCCCAGGGGGGCGATGCAGGGGACGCCACAGAGGAGGATTTAAAGCGCATTCGCTTTAAATCCCAGGGGAACGCCACCGGCCTGGCAATCCTTACCCTTTCCCGGTCGGGGGACACGGCGGAAGCGGCGGCCCGGCTTTTCGAGATCCTGCATCTGCTGGACCGGGCCGGTCTCCGCCGCATCCACGCCGAAGCCCTTCCACCGGAAGGGCTTGGCGCGGCGGTTAACGACAGACTGCGCCGGGCCGCGGGGTAGCCTGCCGCGGCAAAGTACTCGTTTCACGGGATACCGCAGCTTATTGATAAAGAGAAGTCAGGTAACATTTAACATTTCGTTAACAACTTTTTTTGAATTTTCGGTAAAATGAAACCCATGATCACTATACTGGTGGTTGAGGACGATGACAAACTGAACCGCATAGTCTGCGCCCGCCTTGCGGAACACGGCTACAGGGCCGTCGGCTGCCTTTCCGCGGTAGAAGCCTTTGACCGCATGATAGACAACATCACCGGCCTCATTATTTCCGATATCATGATGCCCGAACTGGACGGCTTCAAGTTCGCCGCCATGGTGCGGGAACAGGACAAACTGATTCCCATTCTTTTTATCACCGCCAGGGACGACATCGGCTCGAAGCAGAAGGGCTTCCGTATCGGCATCGACGATTACATGGTCAAACCCATTGACCTGGACGAACTGGCCCTGCGGGTAGGGGCGCTGTTACGGCGGGCGAATATCGCTAACGAAAAGAAACTTGTTGCGGGGAGCCTGGTCCTCAACGCCGACGAGATGACCGCGGTCGTGGCGGGGGAAGAAATCCCCCTTACCGTCAAGGAATTCAACGTGCTGTTTAAACTCCTGTCCTATCCCAAACAGACCTTTACCCGGAACCAGCTTATGGTCGATTTTTGGGGTACGGAAAGCGAAAGTACCCCACGGTCGGAGGATGTGTATATTACCAAACTGCGGGAAAAATTTGCCGGCTGCAAGGATTTTGAAATTGTTACCGTCCACGGGCTGGGTTACAAGGCGGTATTGAAGTGAAAAGCGAAACGGGAGCGGAAGCCGGGCGGGAGCGGGTTTTCAGGGCAAAAGACAGCCGTATAAACACCGGGTATATGTCGATAAAAGAATATTTTTTGCTGTTCTTCGTGGTGGCGGCGGTAAACGGATTGCATATGACGATCTATGTGAAATTCGTGGACCGGGGCATGGTAGAAAGCCATGTCCAACTGGTAATAAATGTCTTTATGGGCTATGTGTTTATTACGTCCGCGCTTTTGATGGTCTTTCTCGCGGCGGTACGCCACATGTCATGGAACCGCCCTATGAGGCGGCTGAGCGAGGCGGCGAAGAAAATCGCCCGGGGGGATTTTTCCGTCCGCATTGCGCCGATCCGCAAAGACGGGAAAAAGGATTTTGTGGAGGTGATGTTTGACGACTTTAATACGATGGCGAAAGAACTTGAAAGTAT
>JAISBN010000115.1 GCA_031266175.1 Treponema sp.
AGGAGCAAAATACTTTTGGTAACAATATAGTAAATGGAGCGTTCCTGTTCCGCCAGTTCCAGCAGATGGCCCTGAAAGGCCATGAGGCCGCTGCGGGAAAAACCAATCAAAAAAGCGGCGGCGGGCATCACTATCTGCCCGTAACCAAGGCCCAGCCCAAGCAGTTCCAGCGCGGGAACACACAGGCCAATACATTCCACCACTATCAAGGTTCGTTTTGAGCCAAAGTATTCGGAAATACGGCCGGTAAGGAGCCCCCCAAAAAAGACGCCGACGGTTTGAATGATGATCATGTAGGATATCCATTCGGTGGATACCCGCAGGTAGTTTTGGGCGATGATATACAAAAAGGTATTAATGGCGGTACTCATGGTAGAAAAGGCCTGGGTAAAGATCAAACGGCGGAAAAAAATATTTTTCCAGCACCTCACCAGGTTCATAAGATAGGCCCTGATCCCGGGATTCTTCCGTTCCGCGGCGGCGTTTATCTGTTCTTTAAAGGGAATAAAAAAAAGCACCGAACAGCCCAGCAGGAAGCCTCCCAGGGCGAAAATGGCGGCGTAGCGCCCGGAGGGGCCCAGGGTTTTACTCTCCCGCAGCAAACGTACAATATTGCCGGAAAGAAAGGAAATGATCCCGGAAAAGGCAAAGAGGGTCCCCAATAGCTTACCCCGGTTTTCCGGGCGGACGCAGGCCCCCAGGAGGTAATTCCAGGAGATGCCGGTAATGGACTGGCAGAGATGGTAGAGCAGGATGACGGTAAAAAACAGGACGATTACCCTCCCGGAGTCCAGGCCCAGGAGCAGCGACAGGGGGATGATCAGGAAGGCGGTCCGGGAAAGACCGTTCAGGGTAAGGGACAGGCGGCGTTTGGACCGGGTCCGGGCGATAAAGTCCCCCGCGGCCAGGGGGGTAATGGCGCCGATGATGCCCTGGGCGGTGGGAAGGGCCCCTATCAGGGACAGGGAAGCCCCAAAATCGGCCAGGAACAGGGGTACAATGGTGGACATCCCGATAATGTCCACCCCCAGGAGATTGAACAGGCCCTCCAGCATGATGCAGTAATAATTACGGCCCACCGGAACCTTTTGCCCCGCCTTTTTCAAAAACACCGAACCTTGCACTCAGGACCGTTCCGGCGGGCAGTCCGTCCCCAGCAGGGGCCAAAGGCAGGCGTAAACATAGTTACGAACCGTACCGTGCCAGTGCCACCACGGGGAACCGCTTTCTTGCTGGGCATAGAAGATGGCCACCTCTTCCGCGGGATCGATAAGCACATAGCAGCCCCGGGCGCCGTCCCAGCCGAATTCGCCCTTCGCGCTCAAGGCGTTGTTCTGCTCCCGGTCTACCAGTACCCTTACCCCCAGGCCGTAGCCATAGCCTGCTTTGCTGGGCCCGCCAAAGGCGGCAAAGTCGGCGGCGGAGTCCCCGAAGAGGCGGTTGGTCCCCATGTCCTGTACCGTTTCCTTCTGTAAAATCCGCCGGTCGTTTATGCCCAGCCCTCCGTTGCACAGGGCCTCGGCAAAGAGGATATAGTCGGGCACGGTGGAATACAATCCGCCGCCGCCGCATTCGTATTCGGGCCCCAGGTTGATCCCCAGGTTTTCCCCGACGCTCCGGGCCCGGCCGGTTTTCGCGTCAAACTGGACATAGTCCTTTGCCAGCCTTTCCTTATCCCCTTCGGCGGCGGTAAAGCCGGTATCTTTCATGCCCAGGGGATCAAAAATATGTTCCTTTAGATAGGCGCCAAAGCGCCGGCCGGAGACAGCCTCCACCAGACCGCCCAGCACATCGAAACAACTGGTGTAGCGGAACCGCGTCCCCGGTTCAAAGAGCAGCGGTTCCTCCGCAGCGGCGCGGACCACCGCCAGGGTGGGGGCCCGCCCGCCGCTTTCTTCGATCACCCGCTGTACCGGCTCAACATGGAAACTCCCCACGCCCCCCTGCATGGAAAGCAGGGATTCGATGGTAAGGGGATTTTTCGCGGGCCGGATAATTTCCGCGCCGCCGGGGTCGGAGGACCGGACCTTCACATTCCCGTATTCGGGGATATAGGCGGAAAGGGGGTCCGTCAGGGAACAGCGGCCCCTTTCGCAGAGCTGCAAAACCGCGGCGGCGGTGATGAGTTTGGTGGCGGAGTAGAGATGGAACAAGGTTGAAGGGCCAAAGGGGACGCCGTTTTCCACATCGGAAAAACCGGCGTAGTGTTCGTAAACCTTTTTGTGTCGGTGGTATACCGCGCAGCCCACGCCGGGAATGTTCTTTTCGTTATAAAAAGAATCCAGATAAACCGAAAGTTTTGAAAAATCCATGGTATCGTCCTTTAATCCCCCTAATTCCCCGGGGCCAGAGTGTATTCCCCCCCGGCGGCGGCGTCAAATTCTAGACATTCGCCGTTGGAGATATCCAGCTTGAAGACGAGCGGACCGGAGGGTCCGGTCAGTTCCACATCCTTACCGGGCCAGGGGTTCATGACGCGGCACAGGGTGTTACGCCGGGCCTTGATCAGGACCCCCAGCACCCCTGTCTCGTCCTTTGCCGCGGAAATTTCAAAACCGCCCCGGGCAAGACAGCCCCGGAACGCGAGGACCGCCTTCTCCGGCGTTACCGGGAACAGGTGAATCCGTCCGCTCCGGCTGTTCAGGAGCCGTTCCGGGGCGGCCAGAATTTCATCGCAGAGCAGGGACGCGTCCTCGATCCTGACCGGGGACTTGTTGTAACCGCAGACCGTGTAATCGGCAAAGGCGCCGGTAAGGATGTAAGGTTCGGTGTTGTGGTTGTTCCGCACCGTATCGGCGGTACGGATGATAAGCTCCCGTTCCTCCCTGGGGCTGTCCAGGGTAATCTCATCCGCCAGGGTCGCGGGATAATTTGCCGAATTGATCTCGTGGTCCCCCGCGGACCAGCGGGGGATAATGCCGGGGTTGCCCGCCAGGATCGGTCCCATCCCCATCTGGAAAGTGGGATAGGGCGGCAGGCCGGCGGCGACTTCCCGCCAGCCCCCGGTCAGCTCCGCGTCGGTACGCAGATAATCCGCCGTATCCGCGGCGGTACGGAGGATATAGCGGAACATGGCGATAGCCCCGGTGGTGTCTTTGGCGAATTCGTTATGATAGGAGATGCCGTAGCTTTCGGTTTCTACCGTGGGTTCCAGGTGGTAATACTGGCCGTCCCAGCCGCGGCGGGCAAAGGCTTCGTAAAAAACGGCCAGCTCCCGCAGCAGGGGATAGGCGGTTTCCCGCAGGTACTGTTCGTCCCCGGTATAATCCCAGAGGTTCCATATAACCTTGAGTACCTGGCCGGGAACTTCCATGCAAAAATCCAGGGATTGATTTTCAATGTACCGGGGGTCCGGCGTAACCGGCGGCAGATAACCGTGCCCCATGATAAGACCCGGAAGGTCATAGATAATCTTTGCCTTCTCCTTCAGGGCACCGCGCCAGTGCCACACCAGTTGGGGCCACTGCCGCATGACCTCCGGGCGGTTACGCACAAACCAGGGCCCCTCGGTGAACAATTCGTTATAACAGGGGAGCGAATGCCATGCCTGGGTATCCACGTCAAAGGCCGCGTAACTGGCGCTGCCCTCGTTTTTCCCGGGATTCGGACGGCAGTATCCGCCGTGGTGATAGGACCAGCTTAAAAACACATCGTTAAAGAGCTTTTCATCGGCCTCCGCCTTCTTGGGCCCCGCCAGAAAAATACGCCCCTGTTCCCGGCTGTCGTACAAA
>JAISBN010000116.1 GCA_031266175.1 Treponema sp.
GGGCGAACTAGACACCGCGTCCGTTTAGATCCGCTGTTTCAAAACAGTTTTGCCAGTCAAGGTTCTTGACAAAAAAGCGCTTCCGGCCTGATACTGACAAGGCAATGACCCGGACAATGATTATGCAAGAACCGGGGGCCCGCCAGATTCCGGCAGGCCCGGCGCCGCTGACGCGGGTTTTCCGTGTTCCCTGCCATACTGTAGAAAATTTTTTACCCCCCCCCCCCCCCCCATGTAGCGTAGTTTACTCTCTTTTTGCCGTAGGTACACCATATATAGCGTATGTACCCTTGTCGAGGGTTCCGCTAGCCCTGTGGGGGGCTCCGCTGTTTCCGCGAAAGAGTCCGCTGTTTCTGTGGAAGGTTCCGGGAACAGCTTCCGCCCCGAAAGGGGTCCCCGGCGGGTTACCGGGGACCCGGGAGAACCTAAAAAATCCCCCTCCGGCCTCAAAGGGCCGCTCCGGGACTCATTCGGAGGACAGGCCAAGCCATCCTGTCGACAATTCAGGCCATCCTATCGACAATCCGGGTTATCCTGTCGACAATCCGGGTTATCCTGTCGACAATTCAGGCCATCCTGTCGACAATCCAGGTCATCCTGTCGACAATCCAAGCCATCCTGTCGACAATCCGGGTCATCCTGCCGGCAATCCAGGTTATTCCACCGGCGATTATCCCGCAGGGGAAAGAAATAAATTCATGGATTTCTTTAAGGAGGATTGTTATGGCGTATAACAGCGACTGGCTCCCCAGTCCGCGTTCGGAAGTTCTGGCGATGTGCCACAGCTGGATTATCTACATGACGCTGGAACGGCGAACCGCCTGGGGAGTGCCCGCGGCGGAGTTTACCGAGCTGGGGCTCTTCTACGCAACGGCCCAGGAACTATTGCAGAAGGCCGATAACGACGCGGAACGAACCCACGTGATCACCGTCCAAGTGCAGGAGGCCTTCAAGGCCCTCCGCGCGAAGATGCGGTTCTTCCGGGACCGGTACTTTAAAATTCCGCCGTTGACCGCGGCGGACTGGGCGGCCCTGGGGTTCCGGGAAAAGGATACCCATCCCTCGCCCATACCGCCCCCGGACGGGACCCCCCAGGCGTCCCTGAGCTACCCCGGCGGCCCCCACGCGGTAACCATCCACCTGGGCCCCATGCCGGGAACGGAGGAGCTGAACTCCGAAAGCGACTACGGCTACGCGGTCTACGTGGGGATCATGCCCCCCGGGGGAGCCACCCTGGAAGAGGCGGCGTCGGAGAAGCACTACCTGATGACGGTACCCAGGGACGGGAAGCCCCTGCGGCACCTCCGCTTTACCCGGAGGCGGCGGGAAAAGGCCCTCTTCGACGCGGAGGACGCGGGGAAGACGGCTTACGTCTGCCCCCGCTACGAAAACGGCAAGGGCGAAACCGGCCAGTGGGGGCCGGTTACCTCCATCATTATCCCATAGGGGAAGTCGGAAGGATTTTACCGCAAGGTCGAAGAAGTCAAAGAAGTTAAAGGAGGGCCGATGAAACAATAACACCGGAACGGATATGGGGTACGCGCATGGGGGGCGTACAAGCGGCCTGCCCTGGTGGGCAGCTAAATTTCTTTAAGATGGAGTAAGGATTATGGATAACGAAGAAAAAGGGGCTTTGATTTCATCAACGCCGAATCAGAACATGGCGGAAAAAATCAACGCCGGGGCGCGGGCAAAGGGCCCCTTGCTGGAAAAGACGCTGCCCTTTTTCAACCAGATCATCTACGGCATCGTGGTCATACTGGCGGCGGTGATCATCTCCGGTTTCCGCGACAAACCAAAAACACGGGTGTTCCTTCTGGATGGACCTAATGATTACCTAACATATTCGGCGCTTGAGTATACAAGCGGGTCTACTGTATTCGGTCTGCAAAATCCCGAGGAGTACAAAACCGCCCTGAAAGAATTACAGCAGGCCTTTGGTACGGAACAGAAGACTCGCAATGAGGTAGGAGACGAATTCAGGCCCGGCAGTAAACGGGCCGTGATCGGGATATCTGAGGACGGAAATACTGCTGGAAGAGTTAACATTATCTTGCAAGTCGGTAAGGGTATAAAAGCAGGGAACGCTGTTAACGGAGGAACGGTGTGGAACTGGGTTGTAAACGAAGGCGATTTTAAGGACGGAAACCATGTTTTAAAACGGCGCATGACGGACACGGAATACGAGCGGCTTGGCCGCCAGTAAAATTCCCTGTCCACAATGTTTTGATCCCTAATGTGTACAAGAGGCTTTCCCAAAACTTCAGTTTTTGGGAAAGCTTTCCTTAAAGTATGCGCAAAGCGCAAAGGAGTTTTTTTACATGCGGAAAAACAGATTTATTTTGGTACTGTCGGCATTAACGCTGACATGCACGGTGGTTCTTGTTGGCTGCGGCGGCGGGAGTGATGGGGGCGCGGTAAAAAACCCCGGAGGGTCCACGGACTTTAGCTTTGACCGGAGCGAAGAAGTGGAAGACGTTCCGGGTGGTAACGACACCGGCCCCAAAAAAATCATCATCACCGGGCTTGAGGGGAAACAGGGTACCGTAGTGGTTGCGTTGATGTCCCCGGAAGATGAACTTTACGGGGAGGGGGAAATTGTAAACGGTTCCCTCACGGTATCTCTGGCATCTCCGGAAGATGAAGACGTAGCCTGGACAGGGACCGGCACATATTTGGTGGGGTTGTATTTTATTGATGAGGACTCCGATGAGGACGAGTATTTGTATACAAACGGCAAAACCCTTGAGGAATTGGGTATTCCTGAAGATAATATTGAGGAGTATGTGGAGAAGTTTCCTCTACTCAGGATCTCGGGAACTACTACAAAAATTAACTTCAAAAAGTTTGCTTTAGCCGGAGGCTGGGTTTAGCCGAAGACTGGGGTTGATAAGACGCTTCAATGTACGAATGCCGGGGCAATAAAAACGCTCCGGCGTAAGGAGGATTGTATGAAAGAGCCAAAGATTCTGTTTATTCCCGTCATCATCGCCCTGCTCGCCTCCTGCGGTATGAGCAAGGGCGCGCTGGAGCGCGGCGTTGCCTCCCGGTTTCAACAGTTCCTCGACACCGACGACAACTTGTCCGGCTACGGCATGAAAGTCGAAACGGTGACGCTGGTCAAATCAGGCTCCTACAGCTACAACGGCTATGTAACGGTAGACCTTGACGGCGAAAGCCACGACGTCGGCATTACCGTAACGGTGGACGGTTCCGATTTCATGTTTGAAACAACGCCGTTTGCCTTTGGATTCCTTGTGGAAAAAGCGGTGGGCGATTTGCTTGATCTGGAATCGCTTGATCTGGAATCGTTATTTGACTGGTAGAAGGGCGGTCAGCTTCTTGTGTACCGCGCCATGCTGGACGGGGTTTCGTAGACATCCGCCGCGTAAAGCGCCTTTGCCGCATCGGGGGGGAGCAGCGCCGCGGTTTCGTCAAAGATATGACGGGCGATACGTTCGGCGCTGGGATCATTTAAAAACGCCGGGTTATCGTTCAGGCTGGTGTGGTCCAGCTTGTTACAGACCGTCCGCAGGGCGTTTTTGAGCAGGGCAAAATCAATGAGCATGCCGCCGGAATCCAGGCTTTCGCCCCGGGCCCAGAGCCTGACCCGGTAATTATGGCCGTGGAGCTGTTCGCACCTGCCGTGATAGTGGCTTAAAAAATGGGCGGCGGCAAAATCCGTTTCTACCCTGACAGTGTACATGGTTCCCCCCGCTTAACTATACCTGTTTTTTCCGGCCTGTAACAGCTTTTCACAGGTCTGTCCGGCATGGCACAATAATTGACAGCATGTTAAAGTGATAGCATGTTAAAGCTTAACGATTTTTTTACCCCCGAAACCGCCGCCAAAGCGGGCTTTATAGAAAGACAGGGTAACGGCAATCCCCTAATCACGGGGCTTGAATATGATTCCCGCAGAATCAAACCGGGGGATCTGTACTTTGCCCTGCCGGGACTTCACGCGGACGGCCACGCTTTTATTGCCGGCGCCCTTTCCCGGGGAGCCGCCGCGGTGATACACCAGGCTCCCTTGCCGGTTCAGCTTGAAAAAACCGCCGGGCCGGTGTTTATCCGGGTGGCGGATTCCCGGTTTGCCATGTCCCCGGCGGCGGCGGCTTTTTACGGATTCCCCGCGGAAAAACTGCGCCTCGCGGGGGTCACGGGCACCGAAGGCAAAAGTACCACCGTGTACCTTATCTGGCAGCTTCTGCGGCTTTCGGGGAAAAAAGCGGGGTTTATCTCCACGGTTCAGTACAGTTCCGGCGGGGAAGCGGAGTGGAATTCCGAACACCAGACGACTCCGGAGGCGGTAACCGTACACCGGCAGCTTGCGGAGATGGCCGCCGGGGGGGTGGAATACGCGGTGATCGAAGCCAGCTCCCACGGCCTTTCAAAACGGACCAACCGGCTGGGGGATGTATCCTTCGACGCCGCGGTCATGACCAACGTGACCCACGAGCATCTGGAATTCCACGGTACCTGGGAACAGTACCGGGATGACAAGGCGAATTTGTTCCGCTCCCTGGACAGGCGGGCGGGCCGCGGAAAGGGCCCCGCTCCCTTTGGGGTAATCAACGCTGCGGACAAAAGCGCCCCCTACTTTGCCGCGGCCACCGGGCAAAAAACCCGTACCTTTTGCGCGGTCCTTCCCTGCCGGGCGGAAGGGGCCCCGGATTTACAGCTCCTTTCCCTGACCAGCGGCGCCGGCGGTAACCGCTATAAAGTACAGGCCGGGAGCGCGGTCCTGGTGATAGAGGACAGGCTGCCCGGCGCTTTTAACCCGGGCAATGTTCTGGCGGCCCTTTTAACCGTCTCGGGACTTACCGGAAAAACGGTGGAAGAACTGGCCCCCCTTGTTCCTTCCCTAGAGCCGGTCCGGGGCAGGATGACGCGGGTCGGCGGGGGGCCGTTTGAGGTGGTGGTGGATTATGCCCACACCCCCTCGTCCTTTGAGGCGATCTTTCCACCCCTCCGCTCCCGGCTCGATTCCTCCGGCGGCAGAATCATCAGCCTCTTCGGTTCCGCCGGAGAGCGGGACACGAAGAAGCGGAGCGAACAGGGAGCCATTGCCGCCAGGTATTCGGACATGGTGATCCTGAGCGACGAGGACCCCCGGGGCGAGGAACCCATGGCCATCCTGGAAGAAATCGCCGCGGGCGTTTCCCAGGCGGATCTTCCCGCCGGAACACCGGCGGCCCCGTTTCCGGGGGCCCCGGAAGCGGGGGCCCGCTCATTCCACCGGGAAGAAAACCTGTTCCTTATTCCGGACCGGCCCGGGGCAATACGCAAAGCCTTTTCCCTGGCCCGGCCCGGGGATCTGGTCCTCCTCCTGGGAAAGGGCCACGAAAACTCAATCATCTACAAGGATCACGCCATAAAGTACGACGAAATCGCCGAAGCGGAAAAGGCCCTGGCGGAGCTCTCTACAGCCGGGTCTTCCTCCGTTCCGCAAAACCGGTAATGTTCCAGAAAGCCTGGGAACTGCCGTCGTCGAGGATGACCCTGCCGGAAAAAGTGCCGCAGACCTGACGGCATTTGACGGAATGTAAAAAAATACTCCGCCGTTCTTCCCGCTGCTGGTTGGGGGTAAAGGTCATCTCCAGCCGTTTGTCATTGCTGGTAAATTTCCACTCCTCAAGCCAGTTGGTGGGGGGGATATGAAAGGTAACCTGATCCAGTTTGTGGATCACCCCGTTCAGGAAAAAGGCGTTTTCCGTACCGGCGCTGGAATCCGCCGAACCGTAACCTACATTAAACCCCACCAGGACGCCGCCGGCCATGCCGCAGGCCGCGGCCCAGTACCGTATATCCCTCCGGGGCCGGACTTCCCGTTTCCAGTCGTAGATGCCCCAGGCATTGTCTTTGGTAAAATAGATCTCCCCGGTTCCGAACTGCATCACCCCCTCGGTAATAAACCAGGGTGAACAGCGGAAATACCGGAACGCGTGTTTTTCCCGCCGCCAGGGCGACATGGTAACGATGGACTGGGCCGTTTCCGCGGGGGGCGAAAGGACCACTTCGCCCCGGAGGTAGCGGTGGTGGCCAAAGCGGGGATAATCAACCTTGATGATCCGGGCTCCGTTTTTCATCAAGACAAAATCCAGGGCCGATTTTTTTTCCCGGATCCGGATGGAACCCGCTTCCGAACTGCGGGGCAGTTCAAACCGGCCGAAGGGCAGGAGGCTTTCAAAGTTGTGGGTGGATCGTTTGTGATCTTTGCTGGAAATAATAGATATGCCCACATGGCCAAGGACGCCGCCGTCTATTACCTCAAAGACGATAAGATGGGTGGCGGAAAAAATAATATACCGGTCGGCTTCGGTTATTCTGGTTGACGGCGACCCTCCCACATTGGGAGGATTGTATTCAAAAAGAGCCTTTCTGGCCCAGCCGAAATGAGCGGGTTTTCCCGAGGCATCCAGCGCCGGCAGAGTTTCCGTTATTTCGCAGCCGGTCATCCGCGGCTCTTAGTCGGGGTTATAGGCGGCGGCGCCAAAGAGGAATACCGCGCCCAGGCCCAGGGGGCCGTACCCGCCATAGAAAAGACTGTCCCTGAGTTCGGGACCGGGGTTCCCGAAAAAGCTGTATCCCTGCATGGCCGCCCCGGCGCCTGCCAGCAGCAGTCCGGTAATAATATAGCCGTTCTTGATTTTCCGCGCTCCGGCGGAAAAAGCGGGGGGCGCGTACACGATGGTATCCGCGGGAGTTTCTTCGGCCCGGGCCGCGGGGGGCTGGGCAAGTTCAACCGCGGGCATGGCCAGGGGAGCGGAACCGGCAAACTGATGGGCGGTCCAGTAAGCCAGGGCTTCCTGATCCAGGTCTTTCCGTTCCACATAGGAAAAGGGGATGTGATACTCCATCCTGAGGGTTTCGCCGTTTTTAATTGGCAGTTTGGAAACATCCGCGGAACCCGTCTGGGTCAGCGGCGTCAGTTCCCCCTGGCCCCTGAAACAATGGATCGCCAGTACGGGCTGAGTTTGGCCGGGCCTGGCAATAAAGTCCAGGGCAGCGTCGCTGTCCCGGAGGGAACTCTGGGAATTGCCGGAACGGATTGTCAGGTTCGGAGCATCCGCGCCGTTAACCGCCCTGATCCTGCCGTACAGAAGCTCCAGGGAAAGATCGGCCCCCAGGCTGTTTATCAGGAGGGATGTATTTTCTTCCAGTTTAAGCACCGTATACTCCCCGGAACCGGCGTTTTCGGGGCTTATCTGGATTTCCGCCCTGCCGGAGCCGGTTTGTATCATATCCTGGGATTTCAGCAATGTTCCCTCAAAGTCGGAGGAGCCGCTTTTATAAATGGTCCTGCTTCCGCGGCTTGTCAGGACAATGTCCCCCTCGGCATGGTACAGCCGCCAGCCCGAATATTCCTGGGCGGGAACAAGGGCCGGAAAAAAAAACAAGCCCGCAATCAAACAGTATTTACATACCCGCTGTGCCATGGTAAACCTTCTTAAGTCCTCTGGTGGTATCATATCCTATGGTTAGTATACTACTATAGTAGTATCGGAAGGGGCAATCCTGTGGTTAAGAAAAGTACTATGCATTGGGCTTACCCCAAAGGGGCAGGTCCAGATGTCTCGGGGATGAAAGTAACGATCATGGGGCTTGGCCTTAACGGCGGGGGCCTGGAATCGGCCCGGTATCTTGCCCTGCGGGGAGCGGACTGTACCGTCACCGACCTGAAGAACGAACAGGATCTGGCGCCGTCTATTGAAAAGCTGGAGGCCCTTACCGTCGCCCGGCCTTTCCGGTATGTCCTGGGCCGTCACGATATGGATGATTTTAAAAACGCCGATCTGGTGATAAAAAATCCCGGCGTTCCCTCCGGTTCGCCCTACCTGGCCGCGGCCCGCCGGGTAGAGACGGACATCTCCCTCTTTTTGGCCGCGTCCCCCGCCAGGCTTATTGCCGTAACCGGGTCCAAGGGCAAATCCAGCACCGCCAGCGCCCTCTGCCGGGTTCTGGCGGGGATGCGGGAAAAATCCCTGCTGCGGGGTAAGGCCTTTCTGGGGGGGAACATCACCGTGTCCCCCCTGTCCTTTCTGGATGAGTTAAGCGGCGACGACGACGTGGTCCTGGAGCTTTCCAGCTGGCAGCTTGGAGATCTCCGGAGCCGGCTCCGTTCCGAATATGACGGAGGAGCGCCGGCCGGGGAAGCCCTCCTTAAACCCAGGGCGGCGGTGCTGACCTCGATCATGGCCGATCACCAGGACCGTTATGACGGAATGGAACCGTATGTCAATGACAAGAGGGTCGTCTACCAGGGACAAAACAAGGAAGACGCCACCATCGCCTCCGCGGACGACCCCTGGGGCCGGAGCTTTCTCCGGGAAAGTCCGGGCCGCCCTCTTGCCTATTCGGAACATCCCGCCGGAACAGGCCCGGCGGACAGCCCGACAGACGGTCCAACAGGATGGATCGATCCCCGGACCGGCGCGGGCATGGTCCGGCTGGCGGACGGAAGCGTTGGGGAAGCGGTCCCGGCGGTTCTTCAGGTGCCGGGCCGGCACCTGAAGAAAAACCTGCTGGCCGCGGCCCTGGCGCTGGCGGATCTGGGGATTCCCCTTTCCCACATCCGGGAAAGCCTGGGAACCTTTCCCGGCATTGAACACCGGCTGGAATTTTTCCGCGAGATCCGGGGAATCCGTTTTTATAACGATACCGCGGCCACCATCCCCGAGGCCGCCGCCGCGGCGGTGGAAGCCTTTACCGGCGGGGAAACAACGGGAAACGGTCCGGCGGGCCCGCTTATTCTGGTTACCGGCGGTCAGGACAAAAACCTTGACTTCAGCCCCCTGGTTACAGCGGCGGCCCGGGCGCGGGACATTGTCCTGCTGGCCGGTACGGGAAGCGACAAGCTTATCCCCCGGCTTACAGCCGCGGGCCTTCCGTACCACGGTCCCTGTACTGCCATAGGGGACGCCGCCGCCGCGGCTCTGGAAGCGGCCCGCGGGTATATGGGCGCCGGCCGGGCGGTGGTGGTTCTGTCGCCGGGCTGCGCCAGTTTCGGGATGTTCAAAAACGAATTTGACCGGGGGCGGCAGTGGAAAGAGGCGGTCCGGAACCTGCCCGAAGGCTAAAGCCGTGGATCTGGAACTTGTACGGGAACGGGCCCGGATAATCCGGGAAACCAGGGCTTTTTTTGACGACCGGGATTACCTGGAGGTAGATACCCCCCTGCTGGCCCCGGACCTGATCCCCGAAACCTGCCTGGAGGTTTTTGAAACCGCCTATGTTCCTCCCCGGGGAAGCCGGCAGCGGGAAGAAAAGCTCTGGCTTATTCCCTCCCCGGAAATCTGGATGAAAAAACTCATAGCCCGGTACCGGGTGGATATGTACCAGATATGTAAATGTTTCCGCAATACCGAATCCCGGGGACACCTGCACAGCCCTGAATTTACCATGCTGGAATACTATACCATGGGCGCGGATTATCTGGATTCCCTTACCCTTACCGAAGAATTGTTCCGCCGGTTACTGGAGCCGGATTCAGGCCGGCCGGTTTCGGTCCGGCCGCCGCTGCGGCCGCCTTTTCTGCGGATAACCGTGGAGGAAGCTTTTTCCCGCTGGGCGGGCTTTTCCCTCTATGAAAAAGCCGCGGAAGCCGGAGCCATGGAAGCGGAAGCCCGGCGGCTGGGACTGGATCCCCCTCCGGGTTTAGATACGGCGGCCCTCTACGACCTTATCTTTATCCACGCGGTAGAACCGGCCCTTCCCCGGGATAAGCCGGTGGTACTGCTGGATTATCCGGCCTTTGTTCCGTGTCTGGCAAGAAAAAATTCCCCCGCGGTGGAACGCTGGGAACTGTACGCCGGGGGTATCGAACTGGCAAACTGCTATTCCGAAGAGACGGATCCGGAAGAGGTCCGCCGGTATTTTGTGGCGGAAGCCGCGGAAAAGGAAAAAAACGCCCTGGTCAAGCATGGAATTGATCCCCGGTACTGGGAAAATTTCCTTCCCCGGAAGGATGGGACCGGTTTTCCGACTGGTTTTCCAGACTGTTCCGGGGTTGCCCTGGGGCTGGACCGGCTTGTCATGGCCCTGACAGGCCGGTCTGTCATAGAAGAGGTACTTTCTTTTCCAGAAAATATGTTTTTTAGTAGAAAAACCTGAATAATGTGGATATATTAAAAAAATCATGGCACGGAATTCCAGATTTTTCACCCAGGGGCGGGTTTACATGGCGGAAGTCCTTAATACCGAGGCGCTGCTCAAAAATCTTAGTTCCAGCGGACTGTGTATTGAAAGCAGTGAATTTATGGGAATAGTACCCAAAACCCGTTATTCGATAGACATTGTTCCGGAGGAAGAATCAAAGATCGGGCAGTTCCCGCTGGAAATAGAATCCCGTTGGGTAAAGGCAAAGAAACAGTCTTCCGAATCGGGGTTTGTTATTGTCATCCCCCCGGGGACCGACGGGAAAGTCCTGCTGGAACAGTACCTGGCCTATCTTTCCAGCCATACAAATCCTGATACCCAGGGCTCTCCTGACAAAGACGGCGCTGACAAAGAGGGTATCGTGTTACCTTAAAACAAAACATAGCCAAAAGGACTTGACAAAAAATTGGGGGATAGGGTATGCTGGGTAAACTATTATGGAACTAAAGATACGGAAAAACGAAGCAATTTATATCATCGATGTGCTGGGCGAAATGGATCTTTATAATTCCTACAAGCTCAAAGAACTGCTTATGAAGATGATAGAGAAAAAAATCGAGCAGTTCGTCATCAATCTGGAAGATGTGGAATATATTGATTCATCCGGTATAGGAGCGCTTATTTATATCACCTCTACCATTAAAAAAATGAACCTGAAACTGGGAATTACCAATGTCCACGGTTCGGTAAAAAAAGTAATTGAACTGACAAAGTTATCAGGCTTCTTCCCCATCGTGCCCACCCTGGAAGAAGCGGTTAAAGTCATGGAATCATAAAAAATATGACGGAAATAAAAATAAACGGCGCATCGCCCCTTTTCTCCACCGACGGCCTGCAATACCAGGAATTCTCCTCGGATTTTACAAAAATCAGGTATTATACGCTGACGCTGATTAGTTCGGCCCCTTTCTGTATCAGGGAAACCAACCTGCTGGAACAGCAGGTTTCGGAGCTGGTTAAAAACGGCATTACCCACGGCAATAAAAACGATCCCCGGAAGCTTCTTAAAGTCTGGTATTCCTTTACCCATGAAGCGGCCCGGCTGATTGTTGAAGACCAAGGCGAAGGGTTTAATGAAATCCCGGAATGGAACGAATTTAACAAACACCGCCTGGAATATCTGCAGGAACGGAACAACGACAAGCTGATGAACTATATTTCGTTCCGGAGCCATGGAAGCGATGAAAAAGACGGCGGTAACGCCCTGTTTGCCGCCCTGGAATACTGGAACGCCGGACTGGTATTCAACGAAAAGCACAATGCCGTCGCGGCAAAAAAGCTTTTTCTTGTTGACCAGGATGAAGAGCTCCGCAACTTCCAGCCCTGGGATATTGATTCCGACCGTCCCGTTTTGGCTTAGTTTTAGACCTGCCCCGCGACAAACGAAGCGTCCGAATCGGTAAAGGGCTTGCCGTAAAGGTATTCAAAGAGAAAACGCATATCCTCCGGGGCCATGTCAAGGAAGCGGCAGCCAAAGTACCCCAGCGAATTGTCTTTATAGCGCCTGACTATCCTGGCGGAAGCCTGGATAGTCCGTTTCGGGGTAAAAAGCTTGGCCGTCAGTTCGCTGTCCGGTAGAAGGGCGCCGGAAAGCCCCGACTGGGGGTAGGCAAAAAGCATTCCCGATACGCTGATATCCACGATTTTTCCTTCAAAGGGCTCATTTTTAATTTTACCCGAATTAAAATAGCCGTTTATTCTCAGTGAATGGGCCAGTACCTTGGCAAACTGGTATATGGTTTCTATGACATTGTAGTCAAAGGGCAGTTTTCCTTCCTTGTTAATCCAGATATGGATATACCCGATAACATATTCCTGAAACAAGATAGGTACCCAGGCATCGGAAAAGAAACCCCCGTCGAATTTCTGCTTGACAAAACGATTAATCGCATCGTCCAGGTACAGGGGATCCACGCCGGTACTTTCCAGGTACCGGCGGAACATTTCTTCGGTAATAAGCCGTTTTTTGGGATAGGGGTCCGATTGGGGAAAGTTAGCCAGGGTTGAAGGCAGGTAAAGGGTTTTCCCCGTTTCAGCCACAACCCGTTCTTCGGTGGTATGGGGCTTTACCTCTTTGAAGATCACCATTTTATAACCCGACGCATAACCCCGGATCCACGCCGCCATCTGATCCACCAGCCCCTGCAGGTTTCTGGGATCAAGATTGTTCATCCAGTCACCGATTTCCCCGCTTTCGTACTCCTGAACTTTGGGATAGTGAAGTGAATACCTGTCCCCCTGGAAGGTAAACTGAACTTTTAAATCCTGGGGAGTACTGACCCTCGAATAGGAACGATCCAGATTTTTGTACAGATATTCCGGGGCCTGGGCGGTCACATGTTCGTCTTTGACGGCGGCTACTTCGATGGTAAAGATGATAACCTGTCCCTTGTAATCGAACATAAGGTCCAGTTTTTTCCGGGGTTTGATCCCCGTCAACGGCCTGTCCGCCCTGAAACAAACGTCGCTTTTTGCGGGCTTTTCCAGGTACAGGACATATTCGGTTCTGTCGGAGAAGTACATCACCGGTATCTGGTCGTCGTACAGGACCTTCAGCAAAAAATCCTTTTCGATACGCTTAATCGGCGTTGCCATGGCCTACCCTAAAAAAAACGTTCATACGGAGTCATATCCGCGCCGGCGGGGCCGAATTGCCCTTCGGTCAGACTGCCGGGGGGTTCAAGTAGAACATCCTCCACCCGCCAGCGGACAGCCGCGGGGGCTTCGCCGGCGCTTGCCGTAGATGCGCCTGCCGCAACCGTTCCGGTGTTCCCGGCCGCGTCATTGGCTGCGTTCCCCGCGGCATTTGCCGGGTTTCCCGCCGCGGCATCCGGATCCCCCGGAGCTGCGGTTGTATTTTCGTCCGCATCACCGGTTATTTCCGCATTCTCCGCGGCGGTTTCCGCATTCTCCGCGGCGGTTTCCGTGTTTTCCGCCGCATCATCCGCCGTATCGCCGGCCGCGGCTTCCGTATTTCCGGCAGAGCTTTCCCCGCCGGGAGATTCCTCGGCGTTTTCCGCGGATCCTTCCGCAACCGGTACCGTATACCGCAGATAGAGTTCCCCGGTAATGCTCTGTTCCCTGCCCAGAAAACGAATCAGAAATGAAACGCTGCCGTCGGGTTCGTTTCTGCCGCCGCCGATACGCCAGGCCCTTGGTCCCAGAGCCCTGATGCTGTCCAGGACCACAGCCCTTTTCCCGCCGGGAAGATCCGCCAGCGCCGAGGCTGCATTTCCCGAAACCAGGCCTGCCATAATCCGCCTTGCCATCTGGTAGGATTCCTCCGATGCATCGCCCCGGCCCAGTTTCCCGATAACATAATCCCTGGGGAACCGGGATTCTTCCCCGTACTGGGGCCGCAGGATGTCGAGGGGAAGCGCGGAAGGCTCGCTGCCGGGAGCCTGGGCAAAAGCGGCCGGAATCAAAAAGAACAGCAGACTGATACCAGGAATTTTCCGGCCTGCACACATAACATCTATTGTATCGATCATACCTTGAAAGGGCAACATCATTTTTCTATACTGATTTCTCTTATGGAAGAAAGGGTTCTTTCCGTCCTGCGGCAGGGCTACAGCGATCCTATCCGGGACGCGCTCTGGGGTCATATTTACCTTACTCCGGAGCTGGCCGCCCTGACCGGTTCGGCGCCGTTTATGCGCCTGACAAGAATTTTTCAGCTGGGCCCCGCCTACTGCGTGTATCCCGGCGCCACCCATACCCGGGCGGGACATTCCATAGGGGTTTACCACCTTTCCAGGCGTCTCCTTATCAGCCTCTGCGAAAGAGGGGCTTCCTGGCTGAGTCCCGAAGGGGCCCTGTCCTTTTTATGCGCCGCCCTCCTCCATGATCTGGGACATTTTCCCTATGCCCATTCATTAAAGGAACTGGCCCTGGAGGATCACGAAACCTTAAGCGGCAGAATGATCCTGTCGGAGCCGGTAAAAACCCTGGCCGGCAGGACCGGCGCGGATCCTGAACTGACTGCCGCGATTGTGGACAAATCAATCCCGGACGGCGGAAACGGGGAACTGTGTTTTTACCGCCGCCTTCTTTCGGGAGTACTGGATCCGGACAAGCTGGATTATCTTAACCGGGACGCCCGGTACTGCGGGGTTCCCTACGGCGCCCAGGATGTGGATTTTATCTATTCCCGGCTTTTTCCCCACCGGGAGCGGGGAGTCGAGATTGATTCCCGGGGCATTCCCAGCGTGGAATCGGTGCTTTTTTCCAAATACCTGATGTACCGGACCGTATACTGGCACCGGCAGGTCCGGTCGGCTACGGCGATGATCAAAAAGGCCCTGCTGGCAGGACTGGCCGAAGGTATCATAAACGGCCGGGAACTGTACGATCTGGACGATCAGGGCCTTTTTGCCCTGATGACCAGCCGGGAAAATTTTGCCCCCCTTTCCCTGGCGCGCCGGGTCCGGGACGGAAAACTCTTTACCGAAGCCGCGGCCTTTCCCTTTGATAAAGACTGCCACCAGGCCCTGCGAAGTATCGGCAGCCGAAGCGCCCAGGAAGAAGCGCTGGCCGCGGAGATCAGCCGGGCCGCGGGCAAATCCCTGGACGGCGCTTCCGTCATCATCGACGTACCCGAACCTGTTTCTTTTGAAACGGATCTTTTTGTCCGGGACGAAGGAGCTTTTTTTGCGGAAAGCTCGAGCGCCTTCGGGGAAAACGCCCTGGATGCCTTTGTCCGGTCCCTGCAGACGGTGCGGATTTTTACCGACGGTTCCGTGGAATTATCCACCGGTATACTACAGAATGTATTGAAAAAAACGGAAAAATGGGTACAGTTATAAAAGGGGAAGAACATGGAAATACACAATACAATGGAAGAACTGGTTATAGATGAAGTAAACGCCATCTGCGATTCTCTGGAGGCGGGAAACAACGCGGGCATTTGTACCTGCAGCCAGTGCAGGCAGGACGCGGTCTGTTATGTGTTAAACAGGACCGGCCCCCACTATGTGGTGTCCCACCGCGGCGCGGCCAGGGTAAATCAGGGCGCCGACCAGCAGGGCCGGGCCGATTTAACCTCGCTGGTTTATGAAGGGATAAAGCATGTCAGCTATAATCAGCGGCCCTATTTTCCCCATAACAGGGGTTCATCAACGGAAAAACCGCCCGCCGATACCCCGGTTTTTAATATCCCCACCATTATGGGGAGGGTATTTAACGGCCTTAATTTTTCTCCCATCACTGGTATAACGGTGGAATTGCTGCAAAGCGGGGTTTTGGCGCCCATGAAAGACAACAACTGGCAGAACCCCTATGTGCTTATTCCCAATACCAGCGGAAGCTTTACCTTCTGGCCCCGGCCCGTGCCCGCGGAAAAGCCGGAAATCCCGGGGGGGTTTGAATTTACCGTCAAAATTACCTCGGAAGACTTTGCGGAGCTGAATCATATCTTTACCATCCCCGTGACAAGCGAACAGGTCAGTACCAGATTTTCCCTGTCCAGGACCTTTAAGCTCCCCGATTTGTACCTTTTCCCGCCGGGGGAAGAAAAAGACCAGCTTGTTATCAACGTGTAATATGCCGCTCCCGGCGGTAATCCTGTTATCATGACCGTTAGAACCGCCATTGTTGGTTTGGGCCGTATTGGCAGTTTGCTGGAAAACGATACCCTGCGGGAAAAGCCCTGTACCCATGCCGGGGCCATTGCGGCTAATCCCGGTTTAACCCTCTGCGCCGGAGCGGACACCGATGAAGAACGGCGCAGGCTTTTCGCGGAGACCTGGGGCGTTCCGGTCTATGCCGATACGGAAACCATGCTCCGGGAAGAACGGCCCCGGATCCTCCACATCGCCACCCATCCCGATTCCCATCTGTCCTGCTGCGCCCTGGCGGCCCGGTACGGCGTTTCCGTGGCGGTCTGCGAAAAACCCCTGGCGGATACCCTCGCTGGGGCAAAAAAAATCGCCGCCCTCCATGAATCGGGAACAATTACGGTGATTACCAACCACGAGCGCCGCTATGCCGCGGATTATGCCCTGGCCCGGGAAATTCTTTCTTCAGGCGAAAGGCTTGGCCCCGTTATATCCGTCAGGGGAACCCTTTACATGGGAAAGACCCGGCGGCTTCTGGACGTACTCTGGCACGATGGTACTCATTTGGCGGACGCTGCCATGTTCCTGTCCGGGGGCCTGTTACAACACCGGAAAACCCTTGGAAGCGGGTCCGGGGCGTTCCGGCCCGCCGGGCTGTTTCCGCCGCCTTTCCGGTCCGCCGGAACCGCCGGCCGCCGCGCCCTGGATACCCGGAGCGTATACCTTCTGGGCAGTCTGGAAAACCCGATGGTTCCCCTCGCGGACAAGGCCCGGGCCATCCCCTTTATTATGGAGCTGGGAGCGGGCCGGGATCACCTGGTTTTTGAGCTGGAATTCTCCTGCGGGCAGGGGAGGCTGAGGATAGGAAACGGCATCTTTGAAGTCTGGGAAAGCCGGGAAAGCCCCTATGCCGAAGGATTCAGGTCCCTGGAAAAAACCCGGGACCGCTTTACGGACAAAACAGGCTACTTCAGCGCCATGGCCGCCAACGCCCTCGCCTGCGCCCTGGACAGAACCCGCATCCCCTTGTCCAGCGCCGCCGACGGCCTGCGGGTTATCCGGTACCTCCATTCCGTGGGCGCCTGGCGGGGCCCCGTTTAAGTTATCCGGGACCCCTTATCCCGCCGCGCTCTGTTCCCGTCAGGACCTACCGGTTCTGCGGAATATCCGGTATGGTGGCGAAGCCTTTCTCCAGCTCCTCGTCCGTGGGTACCCTGTCGGTAAGGGTTCCGTCGTTGTAGGACATATAGGCGCTCAAGTCGAAGTAGCCCGTACCGGTAAGGCCGAAAAGGATCACCTTCTTCTCGCCGGTCTTTTTGCACTCAAGGGCTTCATCTATAGCAACCTTGATGGCATGGCTTGATTCGGGGGCGGGGAGTATACCCTCAATCTTCATAAACTTTACCGCCGCGTCAAATACCTCGGTCTGGATCTCCGCCCTGGCTTCAAGCAGACCGTCCTGGTACAGTTGGCTCAAGACCGAATTCATGCCGTGATACCGCAGGCCGCCGGCGTGGTTGGCCGACGGGATAAAGCCGTTGCCCAGGGTCTGCATGCGGATGAGCGGCGTGGTTTTGGCGGTATCGCCGAAATCGTAGGCATAGCGGCCCCGGGTAAACGAAGGGCAGGACGCGGGCTCCACGGCGATAAAGCGGGTCTTCGACGCGCCTTCAATCCTGTCGCCCATAAACGGGGCGATAAGTCCGCCGAGGTTTGAACCCCCGCCGGCGCAGCCGATGATGATGTCCGGGCTGATTCCGTACTTGTCCAGGGCGGCTTTGGTCTCCAGGCCGATAACGGACTGATGCAGCAACACGTGGTTAAGAACGCTTCCCAGAACATAGCGGCATTTACCGGTCTTGACCGCCGTTTCCACGGCCTCCGAAATGGCGCAGCCCAGGGAGCCGCCGGTGTCCGGATCGCCTTCCAGTATTTTTCGGCCCGCTTCGGTGGTGTCCGAGGGCGAGGGGATAACCTTTGCCCCGTAGGTTTCCATCACCGCTTTGCGGTAAGGTTTCTGCTGGGAGCTGACTTTCACCATATACACGGTAAGGTCAAGGCCGTAAAACGCGCAGGCCATCGCCATCGCTGTTCCCCACTGACCAGCGCCGGTTTCGGTAGTAAGGCTGGCAAGGCCCTCTTCCTTTGCGTAATACGCCTGGGGTCCCGCGGAATTGAGTTTGTGGCTTCCCGATGTGTTGGTCCCCTCAAACTTATAGTAGATTTCCGCCGGGGTTCCCAGGTCCTTTTCAAGGTAATACGCCCGTATCAGCGCCGAGGGCCTGTAGGCCCGGTAGAAGTTCTGAATGCCTTCGGGGATGGGGACCAGCTTGGTCGTATCGTCCAGTTCCTGGCGCACCGCCTCTTTGCAGAAAACCGGCTCAATGTCCGCGGCGGTAACCGGCTTGAGGGTTCCGGGGTGCAGAATGGGATCGGGTTTGTTTTTCATCACCGCCCTAAGGTTGTACCAGTATGCGGGCATCTCTTCTTCGGAAAGGTAAATTCGGGTAGGGATTTTGTGGGCCATATGCTCCTCCTTAAAAAAGTATGACGGATTCTTACCGCCCGTTTCTATATGCAGAAACGATTCTGTATATAGAAACCTACCGGTATACTTCCTTTTTGTCAAGCGGAAACCACAAAAAAGCTATGATTTAAATTGTCGGGAAGGGCCATGGCAGTCTCCCAGGTATTTATCCACAAAGCCGTTGTACTTCCTGAGTATGGGGCCGGCAAGACCCAAAACCCGGTTAATAAATTCAAAATTCTCCTGAACCGACATCATTTCTGAATGTATAACCGCCGCCCCGGTAATTTTTCGCCGCCGCCATCGCGTTTTCCCAGGTATCTGTGCCGAGATCGCCGCTGCACTCCTTATACACGCCCCCTTTGGCAAAGAAAATGGTGCCGCCGCCGGGGCCTTTGCTCCCGGTACGGTAGATCTCCCGCATTTCCTTTTCTCCCTTCGCCGGCATGCCCGCCGCGAATTCCTCCGTAAGGGCGTTTACTCCGGCAGGCAGTTCCCGGGAATCTATAAGGCCGTTGCCGCTGCATACCAGCTGCCCCGTTCCCGTATACAGCGCCGTAAGGGTTACCACGTAATCCTTTTCCAGCGCGTCCACCGAACCTGTTACGATATAGGCAATGTTCTGGAGGTACAGCTTCTTCACGCTTTCTTCGCCTAAAATATCGCCCCTGGGTATCTCAAGCCGGGCAAGGAGGCCGTCTATTTCTTCGCCGGTCATGATCCGGTACTTGCTCGTGGCCTCCAGCCGCGATTCCACAAGGCTTCGCACCGTTGCCGCGTCCGCCCTGACGCCTGAACTATTAACGGTAAAAGACGCCACCCCCAGGCGCGGCAAAGCCGCCGTCCTTGCCCGCCAGGTTTCGAGCAGCCAGCTGCCCTTCCACATCGTCACCGACAAAAACACGAAAAGAACCGCGATAACACCGATATAAAAATAAAGTAACTATTCAGCCGGAATATTTGAAAAAGCAACAAAATTCGGTAATGTATCTTGAAATACAAGGTTCATGGCTTCACTGGCCGTCATTCCCTGTTTAACACAGGTTGATATATAA
>JAISBN010000120.1 GCA_031266175.1 Treponema sp.
TTATATATCAACCTGTGTTAAACAGGGAATGACGGCCAGTGAAGCCATGAACCTTGTATTTCAAGATACATTACCGAATTTTGTTGCTTTTTCAAATATTCCGGCTGAATAGTTACATTGGTTTAATAAAATACTCTCCAAATATTCCCCATCAGAATCGGTTAATTTTCTTAAACTATTTCTAATAATGCCTGTCCATGCAGAACTGTTTTTAGAAAACTCTTTTGTAAAGGATAATGTTTTCCAATAAAAGCCTGATATGTTTCCGGAGAAAATAAATCAATATAATAAGCCATATTTTATTCCTCAAAATCCAAGAATTATTTTGTATATAATATACAGGTCTTAATTTTATTTCAATACCTAATTTTAACATTAAAATATATCAATGAAAATGGTGTCTGTCACCTTTTTCCTTGCGTTTTCGCCTTTCGTATGATATAAAGCGCCTTCGGACTACGCTTCACCTGGATCATTTCGCTGCGTGCGCCAACTTTGTTGACAAAAAATTCATTACGGAGTATACCAATAAAACCAAAGGAGGATACTGTGGAAAAAATTGCCAGTTTTCAGATTGATCACCTGCGGCTAAAACCGGGGCTCTATGTTTCCCGCAGGGACAAGTTCGGTGATACCGTACTTACTACCTTCGACCTGCGCTTAAAGGAACCGAACAAAGAGCCGGTGATCGACGTCCCCGCCCTGCACACGATAGAACATCTGGGAGCAACCTTTCTCCGTTCTCATACAGCATGGGGTCCCCAGATTGTATACTTTGGACCCATGGGCTGCCGTACCGGGTGCTATCTGATCCTGGAAGGGGATCTGGATTCCCGGGATGTCCTGCCGCTGGTCAGGGAGATGCTTGACTGGATAGCCGCGTTTGACGGGGCTGTTCCCGGGGCGGCTCCGGCGGAATGCGGCAACTGGCGGGAACAGAACTTGGAAATGGCCCGGTGGGAAGCGGCCCGGTATGCGGCGGTGCTGAAAAATCCCGGCAAAGAAAACCTGAATTATCCCTCGTAACAGCAGGTCCGCACAAACAGGTCCCTTAACCTTTTTCCGCGAAAATGATATGCTGTGCGCGGTTTAGAAGGACGGCCTTAACGGCCTATATTTAAAGGGGGTCTTATGGACAGACTGTTCAAGCTTCAGGAGCGCGGTACCACGGTTCAGCGGGAAGTGGTTGCCGGGCTTACTACTTTTCTGACAATGGCGTATATTCTGGCGGTTAATCCGGGCATGCTCGGTGCCGCCGGGATGTCCGCCGGCGGAGTGTTTACCGCCACCGCCCTGGCTTCCGCAATTGCGACACTGGTGATGGCCTTTACGGCAAATCTGCCGGTTGCCCTGGCGCCGGGCATGGGTCTCAATGCGTTCTTCGCCTATACGGTGGTCGTGGGCATGGGGTATTCCTGGCAGCTGGCTTTGACCGCCGTTTTTCTGGAAGGCATACTCTTTATAATCCTTTCTCTGGTTAATGTCCGGGAACTTATCATCAAGGCAATTCCCGCGAATCTGAAAAAGGCCGTAGCGGTGGGCATCGGCCTTTTCATCACATTGATCGGTTTTGCCAACTCGGGCATTGTGGTCAACAATACCGGTACTATTGTAGGCCTTGGCAGCCTTTCGTCCGGCGGCGCTCCGTTGCTGGCGATCATCGGCCTGGTGATTACCATCGTGCTCTATGCCAACAGGATCCCCGGTTCAATCCTTATCGGAATTATCGTCACCGCCATTATTGGCATACCCATGGGAGTTACCGCCGTACCCGATGGTTTTTCCCTGGTCAGCCTGCCCGCGGCGCCTCTTTTTGCGCAGTTTGATTTTTCCAAAATCGCGACATTTGAATTTTTTACCGTCTTTTTTACATTCCTGTTTGTTGATATCTTCGACACCGTAGGAACCTTGGTCGGCGTCTCCGCCCAGGCCGGGCTTACCGATAAAAACGGTGAAATTCCCCGGGTAAAGCAGGCGCTGCTTTCCGACGCTGTCGGTACTGTGGCGGGGGCGTTGCTGGGCACTTCAACCGTTACCAGCTATGTGGAAAGTACCGCCGGGGTTGCCGTAGGGGGCCGTACCGGTCTTGCGTCGGTGATAACGGGCATCCTCTTTGTAGCGGCCCTGTTCCTGTCGCCGCTGTTCCTGTTGATCCCCGGCGCCGCCACCGCTCCGGCCCTGGTCGTGGTCGGCTTCCTTATGATGCAGTCGGTTACCGGTATTGATTTCCGGGATCCTACAGAAGGCATCCCGGCGTTCCTGATCATCGTGATGATGCCCTTTGCGTACAGTATCGCGGACGGCATCGTATACGGATTGCTTTCGTATGTGATCCTGAAGGGCCTGACCATGAAGTTCAAGGATATTCCGGTCGTCACCTGGGTTTTGTTTGTGGTCTTTATACTCAGGTTTTTTATTTGACAAAACCCTTTAGGTTTTGTCAAATAAAGGCTGCTTTCCCAAAACTGAGGTTTTGGGAAAGCCTCTTTGGAAAATTTATTTCCAGAGCCCCTCCGGGTATAGCCCGGCGACGGTAAAATCCGCGATTCGTTTAATTGCCGTTTCCCGGTCTTCCTGATAGGTAACTCCAAACCAGGGAGCGTCCGCTTCCAGGACCCGGATTTTAAGCAGCTTATTTTTGATGAACCAGTCCGCGGCCATGGGGAGGTAGCATTCCGCTTTGGGCTGGACTGCTCCGCTCCCGGCAAGGAAACCGTCAAAGTAACGCTGAAGGTCCGCGAAGATCGTGGGAGGGAAACCCCAGAAATTCATCGATACCGGCGTATCGTCCGGCAGCCGGCGTTTGGAACCGTCGGCGGTATTGTAGATTTTGCCGTCCCCTTCCCGGGCTATGGCGGTAAGCTCGTCCACCGACACCAGATAGCCGTCCCGCACTTCACAAACACCCCTGGTTACCGTACCCTGGGGGCTTAAGGTTTTTTCCAGCTTGTAGGGAACAATGGCCCCCTCGGAAACGGTATCCGCCGCCAGATAGCTACCCATCGCGTCAAAGGCCTCCCGGCCGTAAAAGTCGTCGGCATTGATGATCGTAAACGGCGCGTCGATCTTGTCCCGGGCGCAGAGCAGGGCGTGGGCGGTTCCCCAGGGCTTGGTCCGGTTTATTTTTTTTGCCGCCGCCGCAATGTCCGGCGGAATCAGGCTGTCCATTTCCTGGAAAGCCAGCTCACAGGGAAAGCTCTCGCCTATACGGGAAAGGACAATGTTACGAAAGTCCTGTTCAATATCCCGGCGGATAATAAACACCGCCTTGCCGAAACCCGCCCGCCTGGCGTCGTATACCGAATAATCCAGCAGTACTTCACCGCGGTCGCCGATTTTGTCCATTTGTTTAAGGCCGCCATAACGGCTTCCCATTCCCGCCGCCAGCACCACGATGATGGGTTTACTCATTTTTACGCTCCTTATCCCTGTTTCCCGCTTGTTAGTTTTTCCTCAAAGCGTTTTATATTTAAGGGACCGGACGCGTTGCATTGCGCTCTGTCCCCTTCCATGGCCGGATTTTGCGCCGGAGTTTCCGTCATGCCCAGCCTGCGCCGTAATTCGGAAAACTCGGACCGGGAAAAATTCACCGCCCCCAAAACATGCTCTTCAAAGGAAGCGCAGCACCGGGGGGCAACTTTTTTTGCTATATCGAATAAAACCCGCGCGTAAAGCCGGATCTCTTTCTGGGCATGGGGATCAAGCCGCAGCTCCAGGAAGTGAAAGAGGTTATGAAGGTCAATCTGCCAGTACCATTCGGTATACAGCGACAGGGGCAGGTTGATCCGGGCCAGTTCCCGGGCAAGGCCTTCCTCCACCAGATCCGCATATTCGCCATAGGCCCGTTTCTGGGCCGCCTCCAGGCCGGAGCGGATTTTTTCCGCCGATGCGCTTTCCAGGGCGTCGACGGAACGGCCCTGTTTGTTGTCGCTGCTTTGAAGGGCCAGATCCTCCGGGGCGGGAATATAAAAATCATCCTTCATTACCGAATAGCGGCCGGAAATTTCGTTAAGCCTGGCGGTCCGATGCCGTACCCACTGGCGGGCTACAAAGATGGGCAGCTTTACATGGAAGGTAAACACCACCTGCTCAAAGGGACTGGTATGCCGGTTCCGCATCAGGTAGTCGATAAGGCCGGAATCTTCCCGCCAGGTTTTGGTTCCCGCTCCGTAGGAAACCCTGGCGGACTGGACCACCCGCTCGTCCCCGCCAAGGTAATCCACCAGCCGGATGAATCCCTTGTCCAGGACGGGGAATTCCCTGTCCAGAACCGCATCCGCTTCGGTAACAATACAGTGGGCCATGGCTTACTGTATCACAAAAACAGCCGGAAAGCCATACGCTTTTACAGGAAAGCGAACGACGGGTTACGGAACGTAAGAGAAACCGGCTTGTCTAAAACGTAAAGCCGATACTGATACTGGGAATAATGGTAAACTGCTTAAAGATGGAAAAATCCATGTCCTTTTCCAGGATCAGCTTTTTGGAACTTTCATCCAGCTTCTCGGCGGGAAAAGTTTTCTGGGCTTCGGTCCAATCGTTGGACAAATCCGCGGAAAACTTATAGCTTTTGAACCGCAAAAAATCAAAGCTTGCCGCCGCTCCCAGTTCCAGATGGATATTCTGGGTAAAGTTAAAACGCATGGCTGCGTTTCCCAAAAGCCCGACTGCCACATCGTTATAAACTTCCGACATTTTAACGTTTTTAAAAACATGGCCGCCCTTGTAAGTCTGCCCGATATTGTCCAGTTTGATTTCCCAGGAGCCGTCAATATCTTCCGTATAGGAGCCGCCATAGAGCAGATCGTTGATGCTGGCCCCCGCGTCAAAGATAAAGGAAAAACGGTCATTCAGGGGAACTTTAAAACTAACCCCCAGGCCGCCGTTGATAAACAGGATATACTTGAACTGGCTGTAACTTAAGGTTAAATCCCCTTCATCGACCTTGCTGGGAAAGAGCAGGCCGACACGAGCAAAGGCGCCGATGGTATCGGGCACAAAGCGGACGGTTAACAGCACCCCGGGTTCAACAATCTTTCTGAGGGTTTCTCCGTTATCGGCGACCCGGGCCATACCATACTGAAACCCCAGGTCCAGGCTCAGCCCCAGCTGACCAAAAAGCATTCCCCCGGCGCTTAGAAAAAGCACAATAATAAGTATTCTTTTCATGATAATTTATTTATGCGATAGAAAAACCATCCTGTCAAGGATCCGTAAAGTCCGCCCGGCAATTTGCAAACGTAATTTTTTTTCTTTCGAATGAAAGAATTTTCTTGACTTTCAGGATTTCTTTAGTATGTTATAGACAAGAGCTTTCACAGCAAAAAAATAAAACAAAATAAGGAGCACATTATGACAGACAGACAGGACAAAATCTTGGAAATCCTGGCGGTAAGCCAGCGGGTAGAGGTAAGCACCCTAGCGGAGGTTCTGGGGGTTTCTCAGGTTACCATTCGTAAGGATCTGGATTATCTGGATGAAATGGGCTTTATCCGGCGGGAACATGGTTATGCCCTGTTTGGTCCGGTAGAAGATGTGGGGCGGCGGATGGCAATTAATTACGACATTAAGCGGAGAATCGCCAGAGACGCCGCGGAAACGGTGGAAGAGGGGGAAACGGTGCTGATCGAGTCGGGCTCCTGCTGCGCCCTCCTGGCGGAAGAATTGGCCAACAACAAGCAGGTAACGATTATCACCAACTCAGCCTTTATTGCCGGGCACATACGCCATGCGCCCTATGCCAATGTGATACTGCTGGGGGGGGAATACCAGAACAGTTCCCAGGTAATGGTAGGATCCATGACCAGCAAGTGGGCAAAGGTATTCATGTCCGACAAGTTTTTTGTGGGGACCGACGGTTTTACCGAAAAATACGGCTTTACCGGCCGGGATCATCTGCGGACCCAGACCGCCCGGAACATGGCCCGGCAGGCCCGGGAAGTGTACGTCCTTACCGATTCGGACAAATTCCTTCACCGGGGTACGGAAGGGCTGGTCAGGACCGAGCAGGTTTCCGCGGTATTTACCGACGACAGAATAATGCCCGAAAAAGAAATCTTTCTCCAGGATCGCCAGGTACAGATACACAAAGTTCCCAGCCAGAAACTTGCCGCCTAAAGGATTTCGCTGCCGCTCAATCCGGTAGGTCTAAAAGATTTCGCTACAATCCCCGCCCCCGGGCGGGGATTGTTTTTGTTCCGGTAAACATGGTATAGTGTTTCCTCAGAAGGAGATTTTTATGGAAACCAATGTACAGGAATTTTTTAAGCACGACGATTACTTTATTGATGAAAAAGTTGCCTTTTTAAAGTTTACCAACGCCTATAAGGTGTACAGCAGCGCCGGGGATTTAATCGGGGCCATCAAGGAAACCATGCCCGCGGGCCTTAAAATCTTAAGCCTTTTCCTTAACAAGGGCTTTTTCCCCTTTAAGCTGGATATTCTGGATGCGGAAGAAAAAGTCCTGGCTACCATCAAACGGGGCTGGACCTTCTTTATGTCGCAGATCAAGGTCCTTGATCCCGCGGGGAACCTTATCGCCCAGATCAAGCAGCAGTTTAAATTCTTTAAACCCACCTTTCATATTCTTGAAGGCGATGGAACTCCCATTGCTTCCATTACCGGCGACTGGAAGGCGTGGAATTTTACCATTGTCGACGGCGGCGATAATCAAATCGGGACGATCACCAAAAAATGGAACGGCATCCTTAAAGAGGCCTTTACCACCGCGGACAAGTACATTGTTTCCATCAATCCCGGGGTTGTGGAGGACACAAAAAAAATCGCCGTGGTCGCCACGGCAATTACCATAGACATGGTTCTGAAAGAATCCAAATAATAAGGAGATGGTGATGTCCGAAGAATCGATCCGCGCCAACCATACCGCCTATAATATGCAGTCCTGGTCCAAACAGAAGGGGCTGAATCCGGTGGTCGTTGAAAAGGCCGAGGGGATATACCTGTGGGATCCCTCGGGAAAACGGTATACCGATATGTCCAGCCAGCTGGTTAACATGAACCTGGGCCACGGCAATAAAGCTATCGTGGAAGCGATTAAAGCCCAGGCGGACAGGTACTGCTATATTTCCCCCTCCTATGCCAGCGAGCCCCGGGGGGAACTGGCAAAACTTCTGGTAAGCCTTTTGCCCGATACCTTCGGCAAGATTTTCTTTACCAACGCCGGGGCGGATGCCAACGAAAACGCCATCAAAATAGCGCGGATGTTTACCGGCAGGAACAAGGTTCTTTCCCGGTACCGGAGCTATCACGGTTCCAGCTTCGGAGCGGGCAACCTGACCGGCGAGCCCCGGCGTTATGCCCTGGAACCGGGGATCCCCGGCTTTATCCACTTCTTTGATCCCTATGTCTACCGGGAGCCGGTGAATTTCGCCTCGGACAAGGAAGCCGTCGATTACTACATCCACAAGCTGCGGGAACAGGTGCTGTATGAAAATCCACCCACCATTGCCGCCATTGTGCTGGAAACCGTTACCGGTTCCAACGGCGTCCTTATTCCGCCGGAGGGTTATATCCAGGGGGTCCGGAAGATCTGTGACGAGTTCGGGATCATGATGATCTGCGACGAGGTGATGATGGGCTTTGGCCGGACGGGAAAGATGTTTGCCTTTGAGCACTGGGGGGTTAAACCGGATCTTATCTCCTTTGCCAAGGGTGTTACCTGCGGCTATATCCAGCTGGGCGGCGTGGCGGTTTCTTCAAAGATTGCCGCCTACTTTGACGACCGCCTGCTTTCCTGCGGCCTTACCTATTCGGGCCATCCGCTGGCCTGCGCCGCGGGGATTGCCGGGGTGACGTACCTGATCGAAAACAAACTCCTGGACAATGTACAGGAACGGGGCGCGGAACTCAAGCAAATCCTCAACGGTTTTAAGGAACAATACAAGGTTGTAGGGGATGTCCGGGCCATAGGCCTGATGAGCGCGGTAGAACTGGTCAGGGATAAGAAAACCAAAGAACCGGTGGTTTCCTACGGGCAGGACCCGGAGGGAACCATGAAGAAGATCAACGGCGAATTGGTCAAACGGGGTTTTATGACCTATACCCATGAAAACATGATCCTGGTGGCCCCTCCGCTCATTATTACCAAGGATCAGCTGGCGGAAGAACTGTCCAAACTGGGCGAAGCGCTGGCCGTGGTGGACAGCTGGTATTAGGAACCGCGCAGAAAACTCCTGAGCCGTTCCGTTACTTCCGCCGGCTTAATTTTGGGCCGACCCAGGTTTTCCGGAACGCCCATGCGAATGGGGACATAGATAAAGCGCAGTCCGCCGCTCCGGTTCCAGGCCTGTACCGATTCCGCCAGCTCCGCGGGGCTTTCCGCCCTGCTTATCGACGGGTATCCGAAGGCGGCGGCGGCGGCGGGCCAGTCCACGCCGGAGGACACGGTAAACTGGCCGCCGGTGGATTCATGGGCGCGGTTGTCAAAAAGAACATGCAACAGGGAAGCGGGCTTATACCAGGCGTTTACCGCCATGGAGCCGGTCCGCATCAGGAGGGAGCCGTCCCCGTCCAGGGCTATGATCCGTTTATCCGGCCGGGCCAGCGACAGGCCCAGGGCCAGGGAAGAAATACAGCCCAGGGAACCGGCCATGTAAAGGCTGCCGGGGCCGTCCTCCAGTTCATACAGTTCCCGGCCGGTAAAACCCGTGGTGGCAAGCAGTACCGCGTCCGGCCCGGCCGCGGATTTAAGGGCCTTGAGCATACTGTTCCGTCCGGGAAGATCCCGCGGCTTCGGGGGAGCGCAGCGGCCCCGGGGATTTTTTTTCTCTTCCTTAAGCGGTACGGGGGAAAAAATTCCCTTTTTAACGATAAAGAAAAAAGGCTTTCCTTCGGCAAAGAAACTTTCAGCCCCGGCAAGCTGGGCCTCCGCGCCGGCATCGTCATCCGCCAGCAGGCAATAAGCGATCCCCATGGTTTCCAGCATGGGGGCGGTAATGGGGCCCATCAGTTCGTGCTGGGGTTCGTCGGCCAAGCCCGGTTCCCCCCGGAGCGAAACAAAACCCAGCATGGGGATGCGGAAAATTGCGTGGAGCGAGGTTAAGGGAGAAACCGCGTTGCCCAGGCCGGAGTTCTGCATCAGCAGCACGGGTTTCCGGCCGCCCAGGTACGCGCCGGCGCAGATCGCCGCGGCGTCCCCTTCGTTGGCGGCCATGACATAATCACATTCGTTAATGGAATAGTTGATAAGATCTTTTAAAAACGAACAGGGAACGCCGCTGTAAAAATCAAAGCCCCGGCGGCGCAGCAGTTCTCCAAAACGGACCGTATCAAGCATCGTTTCCCCCTATCCTCACGGCCTTTACTGCAACCGGACGCTACTTTGTTTCCGGAATCAGCTCCAGGATTTCTTTAATGGGCATGCACAGTTTATCCGCTTCCAGGGACCGCTCGTGTTCCAAAATAGTCCGGGCCGTTGTAACCATGGCCGGATAGGAAGATCGGAGCATGTGGTTCGCATAGATGATCACGTTTGCCCCCCATTGGGAAAGTTCCCGCTCGGTAAACTGATTGTATGTCGTGGGTACCAGGATGATGGGAATTTCCGCATACACCCCGCGGAACCGGCGGCAGAATTCCTCTATGTCTTTACCGGATTTTTCTTTGCTGTGGATCATGATCCCGTCGGATCCCGCTTCCACAAAAGCAAGGGCCCGTTCCATCGCGTCGTCTACGCTTTTTCCGGCGATCAAACTTTCAAGCCTGGCGATGATCATAAATTCCCTGGTGATCTGGGCTTTTTTCCCCGCCTGGATCTTTTCGCAGAATTCCGCCACCGGGGCAAGCTGCTGATCCACATCGGTACCGAAGAGGGAATTTTTTTTAAGCCCCGTCTTGTCTTCGATAATGACCGCAGAAATTCCGTTCCGTTCCAGGGTCCGTACGGTAAACACAAAATGTTCCGGTATGCCGCCGGTGTCACCGTCATAAATGATCGGCTTGGTGGTACATTCCAGGATCTGGGTTAAGTCTTGGAGCCGGGTGGTTATATCCACCGCTTCGATGTCGGGTTTTCCCTTGCTGGTAGAATCGGTCAGGCTTGACGACCACATGCCGTCAAAGCGGTGAATGCCGTCTTCCTTCTGGATTTCCAGGTGTTCGACGATCAGCCCGGAGAGGCCCGAATGGGCTTCCATGATCCGCACTACCGGCTTGGCGCCGATAAGCCGGCGCAGGGTTTTAAGCCGTATGTCCGGGGTGGTTCCGATGGAAGAGAGGGTATCGCTAAAGGCGGTGGAATTGATCCCCGGGGTATAGGGGATTTCAATGACCGAGCCGCCCAGCTCTTCCATAACCCGGTATACGTTTTCCCGTTCTTTGGCAAGGATCCCCGTCTTCCAGTCGTCGCCGTGGATAATAAAATCGGGCTTATACCTGCGGAGGTTGGGGGCATAACTCCACTCTTCCTGGGGTACTACCCGGCCGACATAGCGCAGGCTTTCCACCACCTGCAGGCGCTGGCCGTAGTTAAGGTACGGCAGCCGTTTGTAGCGCACGATGGCGGTGTCGGTTAACAGACCTACCAGAACTTCCCCGTAGCGGGAAGCCTCGCGGAGGATGTTAATAATACCGGGGTGAATAATGTCCCCGGTAATGCCCACGTAGACTGTTTTCATGCGGAGCGTCCGCCTACAAGGCCCCGTCCCAGGTAGAAACCCTGGTGGCCTTCTTTTCGTCTTCGGTAAACCAGTGGGAGGTAACCACTTTGCTTTCCGTGTAAAAGCGCAGGCCGTCTTTTCCCAGGCAGTGCAGGTCGCCGAAGAACGAGTGTTTGTGGCCCGCGAAGGGGAACATTCCCGCGGGAACGGGGATGCCCACATTAACCCCCACCATGCCGCCGTGGGTCCGCCGGGCGAATTCCCGGGCAAAGTAGCCGTTCTGGGTAAAGATCACCGAGCCGTTGGCAAACTCGTTGGCGTTCATTTGGGTAATGCCGTCCTCAAAGTTTTTTACCCGCTTGACGCAGAGGACGGGGCCGAAAATTTCCTTTTGGCCGACGCTCATGTCCGGCGCCACATGATCGAAAATCGTGGGGCCCACATAGAAACCTTTTTCATATCCCGGAACGGTAAGGTTCCTGCCGTCCAGCACCAGCTTTGCCCCTTCCTGAATGCCTTTTTCGATCCAGTCCAGCACCCATTTTTTGTGATCCCCGGTAACTACCGGTCCCAAATCGGTGGTCTTGTCATAGGCGGGTCCTATCTTTTTGGCTTTAGCCTGGCTGATAAGCTCTTCTACCAGTTTATCGGCGATGGATTCCTCCACGGCGATGGCGGGCAGGGCCATGCACCGTTCTCCGGCGCAGCCGAAGGCGGAGTTGATGATCCCCGCGGCGGCCCGGGTAACGGGCGCGTCCGCCAGCACCAGGGCGTGGTTCTTCGCTTCGCAGAGGCACTGGACCCGTTTGCCGTTTGCCGCCGCGGTGGCGTAGACATGGCGGCCTATGGAAGTGGAACCCACAAAGGTAACGCCCTTTACGTCGGGGTGGGTCAGGAACAGTTCCGCCTCGTTCCGGGAACAGGTAACAATATTGACGACGCCGTCGGGGAGTCCCGCTTCCTTAAGAAGGGCGGCCAGCCGAAGGCTGGTCATGGGGGTCATGGAAGCGGCCTTCAGGACCAGGGTATTGCCGGCGGCGATGCACATGGGCATCATCCAGCCCATGGGGATCATCGCGGGAAAGTTAAAGGGGGCGATTCCGGCAAAAACCCCCAGGGGCTCCCGGTAGAGGGTGGAATCGTAACCGGAGGTAACGTTCATCAGGGATTCTCCCATAATCAGGGAGGGCGCGCCGATAGCCACTTCCACCGGTTCCTTTACTTTTAGGAGGTCGCCCTTTGCCTCTTCCCAGTTCTTGCCGTTTTCCCGGGCCAGCATGTGGGTAAGCTCGTCCATGTGCCGGACCAGCAAATCCCGGAATGTGTAGAGCACCTCGACACGCCTGGGGCAGGGCGTACCGCTCCATCCGGGGAAAGCCGCCTTCGCCGCGGCGATGGCGTTTTCCACCTCCGCCCTGGTACAGCAGGGGGTCCGGGCGATTACTTCACCGGTGGAGGGATCATAAATATCCATATACGTACCGCTGGTACTTTCCGTAAATTCTCCGTTAATAAAGGGTTTAAGTTTCTCGATGGCCATGATTTACTCCGTGTTGTTAAAAAGGATTTTTATGGAAGAATAGTCTTATTATTTTGGGTTTATGTCAATCCTGCTATCCGTCCGCCGCCCGAACCGGGAACAGGAGCGGAACGGCTACCTGCCGATTATCCGAGCCGTTCCTTCCCCTTTCCAGGTGATGAACACCGGATCCCGGCCTATGTTCAGGGTTGTTTCCCCGGACAGGGGGACGGCTTCTCCGCCGGAAATATCCCGGCGGAAAAGCTCCGCGCCGCCGGAAACGGTCAGGTCCAGGGCTTTTTCTCCGGAGGCATTGTTCCACAAAAGGAGGACGTTGGTTCCGTCGGGCCGCTTAAAGAACAGGCTGGTAATTTTTTCATCGGTGTTTTCTCGGACCGGCAGATCCGGCCGGTATTCCGCGCCCCGCAGGTATCCGGCGGTAAGCATAAAGGCTTCCGCTCCGGGCTTTAAACTTTTATCCGGGTACACCAGGCCGAAAAAGTGGGATGGGTTCCAGCGGTCCGGCGCTTCATCCCGGTTGTATTCGTCCATAAGCTCGTACCAGACGGCGTTCCGCACGCCCCGGGCCGCCAGGCCGCTGAGGGTCTTAACGATGTACTCGGGATACCGGTCCAGCTTGTTAAATGAAAAATAAATCCCGCCGGTGGCGTAGCCCACTTCGGTAACCCAGACGGGCTTGTCGTAATTAAACTCCGCCATGATCTTTCGCAGCTTGTCCACCTGCTTTACCGTACGGAGGGCGTTCGACGAATAGGGGTGAAAGGAAATACCGTCGGTATGTTCAAACGCGCCGGCTTTAAACATGCCCCGAAGAAAATTCCTGTCGGAACGGAAGGTGGAACCCGCCAGGACGGTAAGCTCCGGGGCCGTTTCTTTTATCAGTTTCGCGGCGGCCGCGGAAAGGGCGTAAAAGTGTTCATCCGATCCGTCCCAGAAAAAAAAGTTCGGCTCGTTCCAGATTTCAAAGGCGTCTACCCTGCCCCGGTAGCGGGCAGCCATCAGCTCTACATATTTTAAAAAATAGGGGATTTCCCGTTCCGAGAGATCCCGGTGTTCCCTGTTGTCCTTGTACAGCCACTTGTTATCAAACCCCAGGATAAGGATGATTTTTTTCCCCGCCGCCTTTGCCTTTTCCACATAAGCGTCCCAGCGGGAAAAATCCCAGACCCCCTCTTCGCTTTCCACGCTGTCCCACCACGCGGTAGTCCTGATCCACACCGCTCCGAAATCATCAAGCAGTTCAAAATCTTCCTTGTTTAAAGGCGACCGGTCCGGGGAAATGCCGAAAAAATCTTCCGGCACCGTACAGGAAGCCGGGGCTGAAAAAGAAGTGGACGCGCAGGAAAGGAACAGCCCCGCCGTCAGGAGAACCAAAAGAACCGGAAGGGCCGCGCCCGGCAGCGGCTTTATCAATTTCATTACTCAAACACCTCCGTTAATGCCTTTCCGGTCCAGACCGGGGGAACGGTAAGCTGAAAGATCTCCGCAATCGTGGGAGCGATATCATAGATCACCACAGGACCGGGAATGGTAAATCCTTTCTTGATGTTCTTCCCAAAGATGATAAGGGGAATCTGCCGCTGGGAGGGAGTGTTAAAGCCGTGGCCCCACAAAAAGCCGCCGTGATCCGCGGTAAAGATAAAAACCGTATCTTCGTAATACCCGCCGTCCCTGACCGCCTGCTCAAACAGGGCGGCATAGGAGTCCAGCTCTTTCAGCTTCCCGTAGTACGCCGGGGAACCGTGCCGGTGGCTATGGCCCGTATGATCGGGCTCGTCAAAAATAATCACCGCCAGATTGGGCTTGGTTTCCCGCAGGTACTCCGCAATCCGTTCCACCGCGGTTTTGTCCGCGGCCAGGTCCGGGATATGCTCCACCAGCCCGGCGGCTCCGGGGGGACAAAAATGCCCCATCCCGCTCCATTCATAAAAGAATGCCGTTGAAAGTTCCGGCCGTTCGCCGGCGACCATGGCAAAAAGGCCGGGGAAAAAACCGTATTTGTCCCTGACGGCGGATTCAAAAAAAGGCCCCTCTTCCCGGTAGCCGTGTACTTCCGGGGGCGCGCCGAAAAACAGGGCCGACCAGTTGGGCCAGCTGTTGGTGGGCAGGACGCTTTTGGCCTTAAGGGTGGAAGCGCCCCCGGCGATCATCCCCTTGACCGTGGGCATATCCGCCCTGGGCAGGCTGTAGGCCCCCCAGCCGTCAAACCCGATGAGGACCACATGCCGGGCAGCCGCTTCCTTCGAGGGGGCCGGTACGGGGTATTCGTAGGGGATGATATTTTCCGGCTTGTCCCCCACAACCCCGGCGCTGGTACAGGCGGCGAGGAACAGGATAAGTATGACGGCGCTTTTTTTCATCAGCTATGAGTGTAACCCCTTTTCCCAAGGCCGATATAGTAGGTCTCGAAGGATCCGCTGCGGCAGGCCGCGGGCTTGAAGCTTTTTACGGTGGTAAAGCTTTCCCGCAGGCGGGCAAGCAACGCCGCCGTATCCCCCTGGAACACCTTGACCGCCAGGTTTCCGCCGGGGACCAGACATTGTTCCGCGCAGCCCAGGGCTTCCTCCACCAGGGCCAGGGAACGCGGGGTGTCCACGGAACGGTTCCCCGTGGTGGCCGGCGCGGCGTCGCTGACCACCGCCGTATAGGGCCCCCGGCGGACCAGTTCTTCCCTGACCGGATCCGCGGTAAAATCACCCTGTACAAAAAAGAAGTCCCCCCGGTCAAAAAGGCCCCGGTCATGCCGCCGGGGAAGGGGGAGCAGGTCCGCCGCGGCCAGAAAGAATCCCCCCTTCAAGGGCCCCTTCAGGAACCCCTCCGGGCCCCTGGCCGGGTCTGCCGCCGGATCTATTGCCGTCTCCGCCGGATTTTCCGCCCCTTCCGCCGGGAGTCCCGCCCGGTTTTCCGGGCCGCGGGACCCGCCGTACCGGCGGAGTATATAGAGGCTCCAGCTGCCCGGCGCGGCTCCCAGATCCAGCGCCCGGAGTCCGCAGGTTCCGCCCCTGCCGGATTTGCCGCCGCAGGAGGATACAAAAAAAGCGAATTTTTTGTCGATTTCCTGTAATTTATAGACCGATCGGGCGGGATACCCGTCCTTTTGGGCTTTCAGGGACCAAAAATCGGGTTTCTTATAGGATGACATAGCGCTCCGACTAGGATAAAATGACAGCATGAAAAATACCGGTATGAAGAGTGATTATACCCGGGCGCTTGAAGAAATAGAAGAGACCCTCGGGGAAATCCTTCCTCCCATACCGGATGCTTCCTGGGGCGGCAAGGTTTTTCCGGGGGTGAATCTGCCGCCGGCGCTGGTACAGCCCCTGCTGGAACCGGGACGGGATTTGCTCGGCCGGGGAGGAAAACGCTGGCGGCCCCTCCTGTCCCTGGTGGTCTGCCGTGTCCTGGGCGGGGGCGATGCGGTACTGCCCCTGCTGCCCCTGGTGGAATTTTCCCATAACGCCAGCCTTATTCACGACGATCTGGAAGACAATTCGAACGAACGCCGGGGCAAACCGGCGGTCCACCGGATCTACGGCGAGGATACCGCCATCAATTCGGGATCTTTTCTCTATTTTCTTCCCCTGACGGTGATGGAAACCTGGGATGCCCGGGCGGAAGTCCGGGACCGGATCTGGACATGCTGGGCCCGGCACATGCGGCGGCTCCACCTGGGCCAGTCCATGGACATAGCCTGGCACCGGGATCCCGCCCGGATCCCTTCCATCCCCGATTATATGCTGATGTGCAGCCTTAAAACCGGCTGTCTGGCCCGGTTTGCCGCTTTTTTGGGGGCCGAAGCCGCCTGGGCCGCCCGGACGGTTCCGGCGGATCCGGAACTGCTGGCCCGGCTGGGGGAGGGCGCGGAAAAGCTTGGGGTGGGTTTTCAGATTCTGGACGATGTCAAAAACCTCGGCCCCGGCGTACCCGGAAAGCAGCGGGGGGACGACGTGGTAGAAGGGAAAAAAAGCCTGCCGGTACTGCTGTTTTTACAGGGGAACCGGCCTGACGGGCCTGGCGCCGCGCCCGGTTCTTCCGACGACAGGATCGCTTTTACCCGCCGCTGTTTTCAGGCGGCCCGGAGAGGGGGGGTATCCGTCCCGGAGGTGGAGGAATTTATCCGCGCCCTGACGGACGCCGGGGTCCTGGCGGAAGCCGAAGCGCGGGGCAGGGCCCTGATTGCCGAGGCGGGGGACATTTTTGCGGAGCTTCCCGCGGAAGATGACGAAGCCCGCCGGCTCTTGCGGGGCTTTACGGAGGTGATACAGTGAAAGCGGAAATTTGGAGCATCGCCGAAGCCGGAGAGGGATACACGGTCTTTATAAAGCCGCTGGAATCGGAACAAACGGTACCGGTTTTTATCGGCCGGCCCGAAGCCCAGGCCATCCTGGCGGGTTTTGAGGAAACCGCCCCGTCTCGGCCTTTGACGGCGGATCTGCTCCTCCGGCTGGCCCAAAAGACGGAATGTACGCTGATCCGGGTGGAGATCTGCGAACTAACCGGCGATACTTTTTTCAGCCGCATGGTTTTCTCCGGTCCCCGGGGGGAATTTGTCCTGGATGCCCGGCCTTCCGATGCCCTGGCCCTGGCGGTCCGCTGTAAATGCCCCCTGCATATTGATGAAAAAGTGGTCACCGAGGCGGGCATTCCGGCGGACATCGTGGACGAGGCCACCGAGTCAGGCCGGGAACTGCGGAAAGAAATCCTCCGTTCGGAGCTGGACCAGGCGGTTTCCGAAGAAAACTATGAAAAAGCGGCGGAAATTCGGGATCTGTTAAATTTGTTGGATAAAGATCTTCCCATAGTATGACTAATAGTGTACACTGATCACAGTTTTCTACCGAGAATTAAAGTCATGGCATCTAAAATACGAGGTAAAAGCCGTCCGGAGTTTTGATATGTTGGTTATTTTGAGAAGATTTGCTGTTACCAATGCTACCCTCAAGGTTTTGGCGGGTTCATTGGCGCTGTTTCTGGCTTTTTTGCTGCTGGCGGGACAGGGAAAGGCCGGCGTTGCCGAAGTTGCCCCCGAAGAGAGCATCGGCGGTCGGGAAAGCGCCGTTACCGCGGAATCCGTCTCCCTGGAAACGGAAGGCCTGTCGGAACCGGAAGAATTCAACCAGCCCCGGATGCTGCTTTTTTCATCCTATACCTTCCAGAAGGGCGATGTCGCGGGGGAAGTGGCCAAACAGTTCGGCCTTTCCACCAGCACCCTTATTTCAGTTAATAATATCAAGAATACCAGGGCAATTCCCGAAGGCAAAGTTGTCAGGGTCCCCAACCAGGACGGTATTTTTTATTCGGTCAAGAAGGGCGATACCCTGGAGCTCATCGCAACCAGGCATAAAGCCGAGGTTTCGGAGATAAAAGTAGCCAACGAACTTTTTTCCGACCGGATCAATCCCAATACCAGCCTTTTTATTCCCGGCGCAACCCTGCCTTGGGAAGAAGAACAGCAGATTAACGGCGATCTTTTCGCCTGGCCGGTCCGGGGCCGTCTTTCCTCGTATTACGGCTACCGCCGCAGTCCCTTTACCGGGGGCCGGTCCTTCCATGACGGCCTGGACATCGCGGCCCCCACGGGCACCCCCATCAAAGCGGCCATGGCCGGGCGGGTTCAGTCGGTGGGGTATGATAACGTGTACGGTAATTTCGTGATTATAACCCATACCGCAGGGTACAGGACCCTCTATGGCCACATGAGTACCATCGGTACCCGATCCGGCGCCTATGTGGAAGTCGGCTCGGTCATCGGGGCTGTGGGAAGTACCGGCCAGAGCACCGGACCCCACCTCCATTTTACTGTGTACAAGAACGGGTCTTCCATGAATCCCCGGTCGGTACTGCGGTAAAACTACCTGTTACCGGCCCTTTAACTCTACGCCGTTCCCCGGCCTGGGGCTCTTTTTACGGGCCGGTCTGATCACATCCCACTGGGTAATAACCATGGCGCATAACATGAAGGCAAATCCCAGCAGGGTAAAGGGCCCCGGCTTTTCGCCGCGGAGCAGCATGCCCCCGAGGGCGGCAAAGGTTCCTTCCAGACAGAGAATAATGGTAGCGTGAGCGGGGGGCGCATCCTTCTGGGCGACAACCTGCAGGGTATACGCGATGCCCACTGAACAAAGGCCGCCGTAGAGGATGGGAACGGCGGCGGAACGGATAACAGAAACCGAAGCCGCCACGGATCCGCCGCCGGGAACCAGCCCCACAAGTTCCCCCAGGGTTTTCCATTGCTGGATTGCATAATCCGGGGCCAGGGCCGCGGCCAGGTTTCCCATAAAGGGCTCCGCCGCGAAGGCGGCGATGATGCAGAAGAGGCCGCACCAGGCAAACTGGCCGGCGGAAAGAATCAGCGGGTCGGTCTTATGCACCAGTCTGTCGATCACCAGGATATGGACCGCCCAAAAAAAGGCGCTGGCCACGGTGATAAGATCCCCCGGATTGACGGAAGTAAAACTCCCCGCGACAAAAATAAAATACAATCCCGCCAGGGCAAAAACCATTCCTATCCAGGTCGGGACCCCTGTCTTCTTCCCGGCAAAAATGCCAAGCACCGGGGTCAGGACCACATAAAACCCGGTGATAAAACCGGCGTTCCCCACGGTGGTAAAGATAATGCCGATCTGCTGAAGGGCCACGGCGGTAAACAGGACTATTCCCGCCAGAAGGGTCATACGGAGCTGGGCAAACTTCGATGTCCCCGCGGGAACGGAAAGCCTGCCGGCGGCTTTCATAAAGGCAATAAGGGGCAGGAGAGACAGGGCCCCCAGGGGAAAGCGCAGTCCGTTGTACGTAAAGGGCCCCACATAATCCATCCCGGAAGACTGGGCCACGAACCCGAAACCCCAAAGACCGGCGGTTATCAAAAGAAGTACATCCGCCCGCAGGGCCTGTCTGTTCATGGAGCCATGATAGCGGGAAAAGGGACTTCGGTAAAGCCAAAACATTATAATCCCAGAAAGAATCCAGCGGCGGCGTATCCAGCGGCGGAAAGGACCGCTATGACCGCGATATAGGGGAACTGGGCCCTGTAATAGGCCAGGGGATCGATGCCGATGACCGAACCGATCACGAAAAGATCACTAACATACATGGAAAGATTGCCCCCCGCCAGCCCGGCGGCGCAGACCGCCCCGGTATAGAGGGCCGGGTTTCCCCCCAGCAGGGAGGCAAGCTGCAGGGCCATGGGTATGCCGATAACGTACATGGCCCAGGCGTTGCCGAAGAACAGGGCCATAAAGGTAAAGAGGATAAAAAGCATGCAGGGCACAAGCCAGAGCTGTCCGCCCACCAGAAAGCGGATCATGCCGCCAAACCAGGCGTAAAAGCCCAGGCCGCCCATGCCCCTTGAGAAAGCGGTGATGACGATTAAAAGCAGCATCGGCACCAGCATACTTTCGATGCCGTAGATCAGGTGGTTAAAAAACTGTTCCGGCGTCATGTACTGCTGAAAACAATATAGAAAGAAAACAAACCCCAGCGTTATCAGAAGGCCCTGGTTCAGGTTGATCCTCACCGGGCCGCCGGTAAAGGTTTCTATGCCCAGGGAGGAGAAGATAAGCACCAGGACCGGGAGGATAAGATTGATAAGCCGGCCCCGCTGGTCGGTTTTGTCCAGATATACCGAGGAATTGGGGGGGCCCAGGGGGCCCCCGGCATCCACCCGCTGCTGGGCTTTTTTTAACGATCCCCAGAGGGGTATTTTATTGACCGCCAGCAGAAAAGAAAAAAGTACGATCAGGATGGCGGTAAAGTTAAAGGGCAGAGATGCGGTAAAAAGGGAAAAGCCCCCTTCCAGCCCCCCCGCCGCGGGACTGATAAGCCCCAAAAGGTACATACCCCAGATGGAAAAGGGGTTTAAAATACAGGCCGCCGCGGGAAAAAGCCCCATGATGATCGCCGACTTTTCCCTGGGTATGCGGTGGCTGTCCGCGGGGCCCCGGAAACAGGCCCCCGCAATCAGGAAACTGAACAGATCGTCCACAAAAACAACAATCATCGTGAGCATGGAAACAAGGAGCACCCCCGGACCGGTTTTGACCCGCTTTTCCACCAGTATCCGCAGGGCGTTGACACTTCCCGACGCGGTCAGGACGCGGATCAGCGCGCCCATGATGGCGATAAGCAGTATGGTCTGGACGGTCTGGAAGTCGAAGGCCTCCGCCAGGCCGCGGTAAAAGGCGGACACAAAACCCCCTCCCGCCAGGATGATATGGATAAGCAGGGTGGACAAAACAAGGGACTCCAGGATCCGTCCGGTAACGACAATATAGAGGAGGAGGAAAACAAAGGGGGCGGAAACAACCCAGGGTTCGGCCCGCCATTCGGGGGGAACAAAAAACGCGGCGGCAAAGAGCAGGGCCGTCAGGCCGTAGTTGAGCAGCAGCAGGGGCAGGCTTGTCCGGGTCCGGCCCCGCCGGGCAAGGCCCCGCCGGGAATTGAGGGAGGCGGTGAGTTTTTTATAATCCTCCGAAGCCTGGTTGTAGATCCGCTTTAGAAAAATTCCGTAGAGCCGGGGGAAGACGCTTACCAGCTTAAGGAGGTATTTTTTATGCAGGGAATAGACCGTTACTTCGCCCCTGGAAACCACGGTGGCAAGCCGCTTTTCCCCGGAAAGGACCGCGTATTCCCCAAAGTACTGGCCCGCTTCCATTTCGCCCACCGGATCGTTGTCCGCGCCCAGGACCGAACAGGTTCCCGAATCAATAAAATAGACCCGGTCCGCATCTTCGCCGTAACGGCAGATAACGGCATTGTGGGGATACACTTTCCGGAAAAGGCATTTCAGTATCAGGGCCAGGACTTTTGCGTCCTGCTCCGAGGCGCCCAGCCGGAAAAAATTTTTGATGTACCCGGCGGTAATATGCCGGGGTTCCTGTGCTTCCGTCACCAGAATACTTTCTCCGTTCCGCTGTCATGCTATACCTTTACGCGCGGTTATTCCTAGTCCTGCCGGTGAACGGTTGATTTTTCCGTTAAACCCTTGACAAAACATCCGGTTCCGGGTATAGTTTATTAATCCTATGTTTTTGATAGGATATATCTTTCCGGGGAAAGCCCTTTGCCGTCGGGCAAAGCAACGTTATATGGAGATAAGGAGTTTATCATGGCACGAGTAGAGAAGATTACCGATTTAATCGGCAAAACCCCCATCGTCAAAATCAACAAGATCAACGAAGGCGGAGCGGAAGTATACGTTAAACTGGAATACTTTAACCCCCTTTCCAGCGTCAAGGACCGCATTGCCCTGGCCCTTATCGAAGCGGGGGAACGGGACGGAAAAATCAGCGCCGGTACGGTGCTTATCGAACCCACCAGCGGCAACACCGGCATAGGCCTGGCCTTTGTGGCCGCGGTCAAAGATTACCGGCTGATCCTTACCATGCCCGAAACGATGAGTATCGAGCGGCGGAAACTGCTAAAGGCCCTGGGGGCTGAACTGGAACTTACCGAGGGCGCCAAGGGGATGAAGGGAGCCATCGCCAGGGCGGAAGAACTGGCCGCGACGATTCCCAATTCGTTTATTCCCCAGCAGTTTAACAATCCCGCGAACCCGGCGATCCACGAGAAAACGACGGGCCCTGAAATCTGGGAAGACACCAAAGGCAAAATCGATATCCTCATCGGCGGGGTCGGGACCGGCGGTACCATTACCGGCGCGGGAAAATACCTTAAAGGAAAAAAATCCTCCGTCCGGGTGATTGCCGTGGAACCGGCGGCATCTCCGGTTCTTTCCGGCGGCAATCCGGGCCCCCACAAGATCCAGGGCATCGGCGCGGGCTTCCAGCCCCAGGTATACGATCCGGCAATCATCGATGAAATCTACCAGACCGACGAAGTCAAGGCCGGCAACGCCGCCCGGCAGCTGGCAAAAAAAGAAGGGATCCTCGTGGGCATTTCTTCCGGCGCGGCCCTGGAAGCGGCCCTGACCGTATCCAAACGGCCGGAGAACAAGGGTAAAACTATCGTCACGGTCCTCCCCGACACCGGCGAGCGCTACCTGTCCACATGGCTCTGGGACGAATAGCCGGCTTCATCAAGGCAACGCGTTCCCTTGTGCCCTGCCCTTTTTAAAGTATATACTGAGCCTGTCCCAAAACTCATTAACCCTGCGCTTAAGCGCGTGATTTTGGGACAGGCCTTTGCGGGAATACGGCAAAAGTAAGGAAGAAAAGCGGTGGAACGAGAAACTGCCTGTGTTCACGGAACCTGGCTGTACGACAAAACGACCGGAGCGGTAAGCGTTCCCCTGTACCAGAGCGCCACATTCCGCCATCCCGGCTTGGGGGAATCCACCGGCTTCGATTACTCCCGGGCGGTAAACCCCACCAGAACCGTTTTGGAAGAAACCGTCGCCCTGCTGGAAGGGGCAAAGTACGGCTTGGCCTTTGCCAGCGGCATGGGAGCCGTATCGGCGATGATCAAACTTTTCCCCCCCCACGGTTCCGCCGGGGGAGGAAAGACCCGGGTCATTGTGTCCGAGGATCTCTACGGCGGTACCTACCGGCTTTTTCACGAATACTATGCCCGCTACGGCTACAGCTTTTCATGGATCGACACCAGCGATCCCGCGAAGGTAGAAGCGGCCCTTAAGCAGGAAGCGGCGGCCCTCTTTATTGAAACCCCCTCCAATCCCATGATGAAGGTAACGGACATCGCCGGCTGTGCCGAAGCCATCCACCGGGCGGGGGGAAAGCTTATCGTGGACAACACCTTCTTAACCCCCTACTTTCAAAATCCCCTGGCCCTGGGAGCGGACTTTGTGATCCACTCGGGAACCAAGTACCTTGCGGGCCACAACGATACCCTGGCGGGCTTTATCGTCCATTCCGGCGAAGAAGCCAATCCGGCGCTCCGGGAAATCCAGAAAAGCGAGGGCGCGTCCCTTTCGCCCCTGGACGCGTGGCTTTGCCTGCGGGGGATCAAGACCCTGGCCCTTCGAATGGAAAAGCAGCAGCAAAACGGCGGCATTGCCGCGGACTGGCTGCGGAACCATCCCAGGGTCGAGCGTGTTTTTTATACCGGCTTTAAGGACCACCCCCAGGCCCCCCTTTCCGCGCGGCAGGCCCGGGGTCACAGCGGCATGGTTTCGTTTTATGTCCGGCAGAGCGCCCTGGTAGAACAGGTTCTTAAACGGGTCAAACTTATCCTCTTTGCCGAAAGCCTGGGCGGCGTGGAATCGCTGATCACCTTTCCCCTGGTCCAGACCCACGGCGCCATACCGGAGACGATGCGGCTTTCCGCGGGGGTCAACGACCGGCTCCTCCGGCTTTCCGCGGGCATTGAAAACGCCGCGGACATTATTGCCGATCTGGAACAGGCGCTGGAGTAAGCGAAGCCCCGGTTTTGATCCAGGTAAGCTCATGCTTGTTGTGGTGCAGGTGAATAACCCGGGAACCGGGCAGGGCCGCAAAAAGCCGGGGCGTCTCAAAGTCCGCGGAAGCCGCGGCCCCCTGCATCTTTATCGTACAAACATAGTTGCGGCAGAGCCCCGAATCAAGCCAGGCGGTGATCCACCCAAACAGCCGGGACGGATAACAGGCCACATCGCAGAACAGCCAGTCCACCGGGCCCGCGTCCTCCGGCCTCAGGGTCAGGGCGTCGCGCCGGGTAAAAGCGACCCCCGGCAGGGCGGCAACCCGGTCTTCCAGGGGGGAACGATCCACCGCGCGGACCGCCGCTCCCAGCTTTGCCAGCGCCCAGGTCCAGCCGCCGGGACTGGCCCCGGCGTCCAGACATACCGTTCCCGGTCCGGGCAGCGGCACCCCGGACGGTCCGGGTAACGGCGTCCCGGACGTTTCGGGTGTCCCGGAAGGGCCGGCGGCCAGGGTCAGGGCCTCCCAGAGTTTCAGATACGCCCGGCTCGGCGGCCCGGTCCGGTCCTCTTCAAATTCGATAACCCCCCCGGGAAAGGGGCTGCCGCACAGGGCGCTGGCGGCAAGGGTATGATCATCCAGCAGAGTCCACGCGCCCATGGGGGCAGAGGGAATGTTCCAGGGAAACCGCCGGGGCTTCCGGGACAGGGGGGGAAGCTGCTCCATGATAAGGGCCCCCCGGCGAAACCGGGTAAGAAGGGACGGGGCCCAGTTCCGCTGGATCGACCGGAGGGCTCCGGCGGCTTCGGAGACAGAACCGAACTCCAGGCGGAAGGGCTTAAGCCAGACATTGCGCCGCCAGAAAACGCCCCCCGGCGGGGCCTCGGCATGGTAGAGGGCCGCCCCCTCCCCCGGCCAGCGCTCCCAGGAACCGGGGGCGTAAAAGTCCAGCTCCCGCTCAAGGTGATCCTCAAAACCGAGGACCGCCTCGAATACCGCGCCGGGCAGAAAGCTTTGTTTTGTAAGGGCCGATATCTTCGGAATCCCCGGCGGAGGCCCGCCGGTCATGTGGACTGGCGCCAGGAAAGGTAATCCACATATTTCTGAAAGTCTTTACCCTTGGGCGACTCTTTAATGTCAAAGCCGATGTCCCATGAATAGCTCTCGGGCCGCAGCCATCTGCACTCGGCGCTCAGGTCAAAGCTTCCGATGCCGGCGCTTTCCTCGGGGTATACCACAATCCGGCACGCCGCTTTTTCCTGGACATCCACATGCATGGTGCACTCAATCCGGCAGCCGGTAATGGAAAGATCCTTTAAAAAGGCTTCGCCCGAAAAAACGTCCGGAATCCGCACCCGGGCAATGGAAGGGTACCGGTGGTTTTTCCGTTTATCCGCGCCACGCATCACGGCCCCATTGTGTCACGGGAATGCCTGTCCGGTCAATGGGCAAACCCCGAAGGGCGCCCCCCCGGCGGCCGTTCCGTTGTCCTTCTTTCTGTGCTGTGGTACCATGTTTCGTATGAAAGCGGCCCCCGGACGCTCACAAGTACATGGGTAAAATGGCTTTCGGGCTTCCCTTTCATCTTTTTTGACGTAACGATAAAATTTCAATTTGTATTTCAAGGGGTATTTGTATGGATAAGCGGAGGATGTTTTGTGTCGCGCGGGCTGCGCTGGCGGCGGCTTTTGCTGTCTGCGCCGGGGGCCTGGTGACGGCCCAGACGGGGAACGGCCCGGAAAGGCCGCCGGTCCTCTATGTAGCGGGAAATGAGTTGGACGCTGCCACGGTGTGGAAGATCGACGGCTCCAGGGTAACGCCCATTCCCCTGGCCGGCGGGAAGCGGTACTCGAAGGCGGAGGGCATTGCCGAAAGCGGGGGCAGCATCTATGTGGCGGGGTATGAATACAACAGCGGCGCCATGGTATGGAAGATCGACGGCTCCAGGGTAACACCTATCCCCCTGACCGATGGAACACGAGAGTCAAGCGCGAGGGCCATTGTCGAAAGCGGGGGCGGCGGCCCGGGACTGGGCCCGGAAAGGCCGCCGGTCCTCTACGCGGCGGGGTATGAGGAGAGTGGCCCTTGGATCGCCCCCAAAGTCGCCATGGTGTGGAAGATCGACGGTTCCACGGTAACGCCCATTCCCCTGACCGACGGGACGGATGACTCAATCGTACGGGACATTGTTGAAAGCGGGGGCAGCATCTACGCGGCGGGAGATGAGGGGAACGCCGCCATGGTGTGGAAGATCGACGGCTCCACGATAACGCCCACCCCTCTGCCCGTCATCGAGGGCGGGACCACAGGCGTACTGGGCATTGTTGAAAGCGGGGGCAGCATCTACGCGGTGGGGAATAGAACGCCTTTCATCAGGGTCGATCCTAGTATCACCATGGTGTGGAAGATCGACGGCTCCGGGGTAACACCCATCCCTCTGACCGACGAGATGCGGGACGCAAGGGCAGAGGCGGTTATTGAAAGCGCGGGCAGCATCTACGTTGCGGGGTACGAGAGGGACAGTGGTGGCAGGGTGTGGAAAATCGACGGCTCCACGGTAACCCGTTCTATCGCCCTAAGTGGTGAAACACGAGAGACAAGTGCGAGGGCCATTGTCGAAAGCGGAGGCAGCCTCTACGCGGCGGGGGTTGAGAAAGCCGGCGGGAGTTTGGCCGTCAGGGTGTGGAAGATCGACGGCTCCACGGTAACGGCCATCCCCCTGACCGACGGGGAGTGGTACTCGGGGGTGGAGGGCATTGCCGAAAGCGGGGGCAGCATCTATGCGGCGGGGTCTGAGAGGGCGACCGCCCTGGTGTGGAAGATCGACGGCTTCAGGGTAACACCCATCCCCCTGACCGATGGAACACGAGAGTCAAGTGCATCGGGCATTGTAGAAAGCGAGGCCAGCGGCGTCATCGTCCACCGGGAATAACGGGGGCGGTTTAAACCGGGACGGATATGCGGTACATACTTTTTAATGAGTAAGGAGTTTACAGTGGCAAAAAAATTTATTCTTATGGAAACGCTTTTGTTCGCGGCGGCTTTCGGTTTGGCTGTAGCGGGATGCGGCGGGAACAGTGGCGGCGGAGGCGTTTCGGAAACAAAGGCGGCGGAGCAGGGTTTTAAGTTCGAGGCCGAGAACGGAGTGGCTACTATTATCGGCTACGAGGGAACCGCAAGGGATCCTGAGATTCCCGCCAAGATTGGCGGCAAGCCGGTTACCGTTATCGGAGAGCGGGCGTTTATGGAAAAACAAACGATTAATCGGCGTAATCATCCCCAATTCGGTTACCTCTATAGGCGGCATGGCGTTTTTCTACAACCCATTGATCAGCGTAACGCTCCCTGCCAATATCGATATAACGAACGGCGACCCATTCGAGGGAAACATGTGGAGTGTTTACCCATCGGGAGGCAAGCGGGCGGGGACGTATACACCCGGCGACGGCGGTGAGACGTGGACAAAGCGGTGATGTAAATCCGCGGCGCCGGTTAAACGCGGGGGCACACAGCCCCCGGTTCCGGGGCACTGTGAAACTCCGGTGTCTCGCCGGAGTTTCACCCTCTCCTTCGGGCTAAACTTGACCCACAGAATTTTTTAATCTCTTGGGGTTCAATTCCCCGCCCCTTGGGGCGGTTAAAAAGGAGCGGAAATGATTTAGAATAGGAGGATGAGTGAATTCTTACATAAATCGCATAATGTATCAGTATTGCTGTATCACATAGTATGTCCAGCAAAATATCGAAGGGTAGTGATAAAT
>JAISBN010000026.1 GCA_031266175.1 Treponema sp.
GGGCTCTTTATCGGCACCTGGGTCAACTGGGCCGTGGTGGCCAAACGGCTGCGCACCTATTCGCAGATCGCCGACAACGCCATCACCCTGCCCGAATTTTTCAGCAAACGGTTCCATGACAAACGCCGCATCCTTACCGCCGTCGCCGCGCTGATCATCATCGTGTTCTTTTCGATTTACGCCAGCTCCCAGTTTGTGGCCTTTGGTAAACTGTTCGGCTATGTCTTCGGCGCGGAGGATTACTTTACCGCCATGGTGATCCTGGGGGCGGTGCTGGTTACCCTCTACACGCTCCTGGGCGGCTTCCTGGCCGAAAGCGCCACCGACCTGATCCAGGGCTTCCTGATGATTGGGGCCCTGCTCCTGGTGATGGTTTTCGGCTTCGTCCTTGTCGGCGGTTTCGCGGGAGTAACGGAAAACCTCAAGGATTTCCCCCGGTTTCTGGATATTTTCGGCACCGCCGCCCCCGACACCGCCGGCGGCGTCCAAAAAATAACGAACAGCCTTCCCCTTTTCGGGCCCGGGGCTGATTACGGTTTCCTTACTATCGTTTCCACCATGGCCTGGGGGCTGGGTTACTTCGGTATGCCCCAGGTGCTGCTCCGTTTCATGGCCATTAACAGGACCTCCAATATCCGTAAGTCCCGGAATATCGCGGTGATCTGGTGTTTCCTCTCCATGTTCGCGGCTATTGTCATCGGCCTTATCGGCCGGGCCTATCTGCCCGCCCTCCTCACCAGCGCGGGAACGGCGGAGACTATTTTCATTCATTTGGGTACCCGTTTTTTCCCGCCCCTTATCGCGGGCATTGTTGTTTCGGGCATCCTGGCGGCGTCCATGAGTTCCTCCGATTCCTATATGCTCATCGCCTCTTCGGCGGTGTCCAGCGATATTATGAAGGGGATTATCAAAAAGGACGCCAGCGAGGCCCTGGTCATGTGGATCGCCCGGATCGCCATGCTGGCGGTAACGGTGTTCGGCGTGATTCTGGCCCTTTCGGACAACGAGTCCATCTTCCGCATCGTTTCCTACGCCTGGGCCGGTTTCGGCGCCGCCTTCGGCCCCCTTATGCTGTTCAGCCTTTTCTGGAAACGGACTACCTTTCCCGCGGCGGCAGCCGGTATGCTTACCGGGGGCGTGATGGTGATTTTCTGGAAAAACGTGATCGCCAAACTGGGCGGGGTCTTCGCCATCTACGAACTGCTCCCGGCCTTTGTTATTTCCGCCCTGGTAATTCTGGTGGTAAGCCTTTTGACGGAAAAGCCTTCTGCGGAAATTGAAGCGGAATTTGAAAAGGCCAAGACCGCGGAATTCTAGCGGCCTGCCGCGTTTGCGGAGTCTGTCCGCGTTACGCGCAGACTCTGCCGGAGTTACCCTGTAATGTCCACCAGCGTGGGGGAGGCGGAGGCGCCGGGGCTGGAATAGGCTCCCCGGGAACGGTAGGGGTTGGCCCGCAGGGATTTTATTTCTTCCCGGATTTCCCCCATGCGCCGGGAAAGGATATCCCTGTTGCGGCCGGAACGAATCGCCGCCTCCTTTTTAAGGTCCTCCAGGGTAGATTTAAGGCCCCTGACCTCATCGGTCTTGCCGGATCTTCCGGCGGCCCGGTACATTTCATCCAGGGGGTCGATAACCTTCTGAATGGCAAAAATGTCCGCCACGATCTTTTCCTCAAGTTCCACGTGGGCGATGAGCTGGTCCGCGCTGCCGGTTTCTATGATCTCCTTCTGGTTATCCAGTTCTTCAAGATAAAACCGGAAGCGATCCCGCTGTTCCGTAAGCAGGGCCCGAAAACGTCTGAGAATGGCCACGCGCTGGTTTAATTCTTCCTGGCTAAGCTGAGGTTCCGCCATGATTTTTTCCTAACCGGCGATATTGATGCCGGCGGCGGGCCGGTTCATCGTTTCCGAGGGGTTCTTCGCGGCTATTTGGACCCAGGCGCCCCGAAGTTCGTATACCATATTGCGGACAATGGTGATTCGCCGCAGGTCCTGTCTTAGGTTGGATTCCAAAAGTTCCTGATTGAACCAGGTATAAAGGGAAAAGAGATTCTTGGCTATTTCACCGCCCCGTTCAAAATCCAGGGACGCCATCAATTCGGTGAAGATCTCCTGGGCTTTAAGAACGGCTTTACTGATTTTTTCGATTCGTCCAGGGTCCTTTTTTTCCGCGGAATCCAAGGCCAGCAGCTCAAGACTCCGGTCAAGCTGTTTGACCGCCTCATCGTAAAGCATGATCACCAGTTGCCCCTGACTCGCTGTTTTAACCCTTGTTTCCCGGTATGCGGATACCTGGTTAGTATATGCCAAAATAATCCCCTCTATGAGCCTGGGCCCTCTCGATCCCTCTTTTCCAAGACCGGCCCGAAGGACCGTATGGAATTAAGATATGCCTTCTCATTGATTTATCGGCCTTTGGTAAATTAACATGAGGGAATTTTTTAGGAACGGAGAATCCTTCAAACCAGCCCCGCAAACCAATGGGCCGGCGGCGCCTTCCGCCGGGGAGAAAATAACCGCATATCATGCCCCGCCGTGTTCAACGGCCAGCGCGTCCTTTCGCATGGTTTCAATATCCGCGTCTTCCAGCGTGATGTCTTTGACATTTTCTTCGATCTGGGCGGTGGTCCTGGCGCCAACCAGTACCTGCACGTTGGAGCCGTTCCCCTGGGCGGCGGTCCACGCTGCCACCAGGTTGGTCATGGTACAGCCGTACTTCTTACACAGAGGGGCCCAGGCATCCGAAAGGGCGGTAATCCTGGGAAGAAACTCCGGCTTGTACCACTTAATGCCCGCCTTGGCCCGGCCCATGTTTACCGGGTCCCCAACTTTGTACTTTCCCGTCAGGGCTCCCCGTTCCAGGGGAGAGTAGCATTGGAATGTTACGCCGTTCCGGTCACAGAGCCCAAAGAGTTCATCCCCCTTGGCCTGGTCCAGCATGCTGTACTTTTCCTGAATCAGGTCCACCTGCCCGCAGGTAAGATACCCGGTAAGCTGCTCGGCGCTTACATTGGAAACGCCGATGGCCCGGATTTTCCCCTCCTGTTTTGCCTTGAGGAGAAATGTCATGGTCTCGCTGACGGGCACCGGAAAATCCGGCAGGGACTGCCAGTGGACGATGTAGATATCGATATAGTCCGTCCGCAGCCGCCTAAGACTCCGTTCAAGTTCCAGCGCCAGGCTTGCGGCGCTGGTATTCCGCCGCAGCTTAACCCCGTCCCGCTCCATGTGGAGAGAACCCTCATCGGTGTCCCAGCGGAGCCCGCACTTGGTGGAAAGGATATAGTCCCCGCGCCGTCCTTCCAGGGCCCGGCCCGCCACTTCCTCACTGTGACCCAGGCCGTAAGCCGGGGCGGTATCCAGCAGGGTTACTCCCAGTTCCCGGGCCCGGCGGATGGTTCTGATCGATTCCGAGTCATCGCTGGGGCCCCAGCTGCTGTCGCCGCCGATTGCCCAGGCGCCTATGCCAAGCGCGGAAACCTGGATTCCCGATTTGCCGATATACATCTGTTTCATTTTGTCTCCCGGACCGGCAAAGCGCCAGGGGTCTTCCCTGGGACTGCCGAATTTTGCTATTTAGCGTCTGTCCATAATGTAGACACATTATGGACAGACGCTATTTCACGGGCTTACTTGAATTTTTACCCTGAATCATGGGAGTATACTATATCAAACGAAAGATCAAATGAAAGACATCAAACGAAAGACGGAGGTCCGGAATGCCCTATATTACCATCAATACTATGGAAAAGCTTGCCCCGGCTAAACAGGAGACCATCAAGAGTGAGCTGGGCAGGCTTATCAGCATCATTCCCGGCAAGGCCGAGGCGGGGCTTTTTGTCGATTTTTCCGGGGATCACAGCGTCTACCGGGCAGGGGCCCCGGTTAAAGGCGCGTATGTGGAAATCCGCTTGTACAAGGCCTCTGACTTTGGCGCAAAGAAAAAATTTACCGAGGAAGTTTTTAGCCTGCTTGCGCGGGAACTGGGGATAGACACGGACAGCATGTGCCTGAATATCGTCGAGGTGGAGCATTGGGGCGGGGGCGGTACGCTTAAGTAGGCCCTCTAATACCAACACCGCTGTTTGGTTTCAAGAGCTAACGCCCTTGACCGCGCAAGGGATTGCAGTGGAAATACCACAGGCCCCCCGCGGCGGCGGGGGGCCGAGGAATTGGAACGGAAAGCCCGGTTTCCGGCGCGTCCCCCGGAGGGGGTAAGCGTTCTTTGCGCAGAGCGCAAAGAAAGGAAATGCGCCCGAAATGAGAAGATGAAAATCTCTATGCGGTTATTTGCCATATAAGATATTGTTGCTGTCCGGGTTACATGATAAGCTGAACAGGGGGCGGAATATGAGTTCATTGAAGATTGGCATTGTCGGCGCGGGGGGTATGGCTTCCTACCATTTTGACGGGTTTACCGGAGCCGGGGCGGAGGTGGCGGC